>JAFTHG010000283.1 GCA_017457555.1 Kiritimatiellia bacterium
CGCCGCAGGACTGCCAGTAGATGAGAAAGGAGAGGGCAGTGAGAAGTGGTAGGTGGCAAGCGTAGAGCGAACGCTTAAATGCAAAACGCTTACTGTGCCCGGTCCGCTACGCTACGCCGTGGTAAACCGTAAAGAAGCGCAGGCTACAGCCCTGCAAAGGCGGCAGATTACAGCCGGGGGTGAAGCGAATGAAACGAGTGACACCCTCGGTCCAAAGATCAAAAAGAATCATCAAGCCCTGCAAGGGTGGCAGAGAAGAGAACGGTGTGAATCCCATTTTCTGTCGACCTTGCAGGGCTTGGGAATGTGTTTGGAGCTCTGTTACCAGGGGGTGTGCCCCTGTCTGTCCTCTGTCGCCCTTACAGGGCTAATACACCACACTGTAAGATGTCCTCGCCACAAAGAAATACTTGAATGCTGTCACAAATGGTTTAGAAGCAGCCTCTTTTTTACCTTTGTGACACGATTATGCACGATTCAAAATACCACTGGAATTACGTTAAGACTACACGTTTTTTGTAATTTATGCTATTGTTATAAGGTAATAGAGGTTATCGTTATGCATCGTATTCTTATAACCCTCACCTGTCTGATGGCGCTCTGTGCTGTCGTGGGGTGTGTCCGAACGCCGGATATCAACGCCGATCGTACACTCCGTAAGCAGGCTTTTGCCGCATTTGAGATGGGACAACCTGCTAAAGCACGTGCACTCATTGCCAAAGCTGACCGCCACTATGTGCCACACGCCAATCTATGGCGACGCACACTGGAGCTCCAAATCGCCGCGAGCGAAGGTTCCTTTCAGGGCGAGCTCCGCCGTTTGCTTCAGGCTTGGGCCGAACAGCGCGATGATTGGAGTGCAGAAGACCGCATCAATGCAGAACTCACCCTTGCCGAAGCCTTCCAACCAGCTTACGCTGCCGACTGGCTCTACGACCTTGATCCCTCTGATTTCCCGGCACATCTGCGGACACGGTACAACCTCCTGCGTTCAAAATTACAACAGGACTCTCCGGCTTTGCGCGATGACACGGTGGCACGTTGGCGATTGGCGATTCGTGACCTTTATACGGCAGGGAATCTCAAAGCCGCAGCTGCTGAAGCAGAACGGTGTGCAATTTCTACGCAAAATACCGAAGCGGCTCTCACTGCTGCGAAACTCTTCAATGAGTTGGGTGATGCCACTCGAAAAGAGGCGGCTTTGGATTTAGCCCTGCAATTTGACGACTCCGCCACGATCCAACAGGAGATCGGTCAAATCCGTACAGCCCCTCTGGGCACCAAGACCCATCTTGAATAACACTTTTCTGGACACCTTTTAAGGAGAAAGCACATGGCACACGAAGATGAACTCAACCAGTTGCGTGAAGAAAATGCCCGGCTGACCGCAGAACTTGAAGCAACAAAATATCGTTGGGAACGTGAATTGATTGTTGCCAAAGCGCAATTGCTGACCGTGCAAGAAGAATTAGATGCCACGAAAGAACGCCTCCGCCTCGCCTTATTGCGGAATATCGCCGCCGAAGATGAAGTCTTCTCCGTGCGCGAAGATGCCGCAAAGGTTGTTGAAGCCCTTCGTCAGGAGGTCTAATATGGCGGATTTCGATACGCGGCGTTGGTCCCTCCGAAATCCTGGTGCGGAAATCAGTAATAACAATATCCCCACGGCAATGCTCGTGGAGTGGGCTGAACGTGGTATCATCAAGCCCGGTTATTCCATCTCTTCCGATGGGATTACATGGGTGCCCGCAGAAACCTTGCCCGAATTGAAGATGGCATGGTATGTCATTGTTTCCGGCAGAGCCCCGTATGGTCCGGTCACACAAACCGCCGCACGCCGTTTTATCGAAGATGGCCACTTCCCCAAAGATGCCATCATTTCACAAGATCCCGGTGAGAAGCCCGTTTCAATGGAATTACCCTTACCCATTGAAGTGCCACCGGATAATCACTTGCAAGAATTAGAGGAAGCTCGCCAGAAGTTGGCACTTCTGGAAAAAGAATTGCGCCTGAAAGACCGCCGTATTGATGAATTGCGGCAGGAAGCCGAATTGCGTCAGGCTGACTTCGTTATGAATGATGCCCCCGATCCGGCTGTATTGGCTGCGGATTTGGAGGCGTTGCACCAAGAGTATGACCGTCTGCGCGCAAATGCTTCGGAGGCCGCAGAAGCCGCAGCAGAGCGTGAACGGAATCTGCGTCAACGGATTCACTCCCTTGAAGTGGCGCTTGAAACCGCTCAACAGGCAACAACGAAAAGTTCGGAACCTCTCAATGATGCGCTCTATACCATTCTCCAACGCGAGGCAGATATTCTGCGTAAGAGTCAGGAAGAAGAAGAACACTTTATCGAACAATTACGCGAATTAGCCCGTCAGCGAATCGTGCAAATCTCCGAACGTCTACTGGAAATCCGTCGCATTGCCGGCGACAATCCGGAACAAATGCTCTCCAATGCCACCCGTGGCCATATCCCATTGCTAACGAGTACCAACACGACGATGCTGCGTCAGCAGAATGACGACCGGATTGTTCAACTGGAAAAGATGATTACAGAGGCGCGCGAACGCGAGAGTTCACTCCAACGTCAGTTGGTTGCTCAAGAGGGCCGTGAGACCCAGTTGCGTGCACAAATCGGTCAGGCTCAGCGTCAGACTTTGGACTCACTTAAGTTGGAAGAAAAACTGAAAGAAACCGCACAATCCCTCGAAAAAGAACGTGCTGCACGCGAAGAAGAACATCGTGAAAATGCACACATTCAGGCCCAACTCCTGCGCCGCATTGAAGAATTGGAGCGATTGACTGCGCAAAGTAATCTGACACAACTGCGCCCGGAAGAAATCCCTGTTGAGGCTGAACCTCAACGCACCTCTTTTGGTTGGTTGAAACGCCACTGAGTTGCTCCGTGACCATCTCCTCCCTGCCCCCACTCTATCTCGCACCAATGGCGGAATTCACAACGCCACCAATGCGTATTCTCTGCGAAGCGTATGGTGCACAGCGCACCTATACGGAGATGGTCAACGCTGAAGGCATCTGCCGTCAATCGCCAAAAACGCTCTTCTTGCTTGAAACCTTTCCGGAAGAACGGCACATCTGGGCTCATCTCTATGGTCACGACCCCGAACGTTTAGCAGAAGCTGCCCGCATCACTACCGACCTTGGACGCTTTGAAGGAATTGATCTCAATGCAGGGTGCCCTGTTCCTCGAATCACCGCTCAGGGCGCGGGGTCGGCTCTCCTGAAAGATTTACCGCGAATGGAAGCCATCGTCCGAGCGGTTGCCAAAGCGACATCGCTGCCGGTGAGCATCAAAACACGTCTGGGACCCAATCCGCAACTCCCCGTCTGGCGTGAGATTTTGGAACGGCTTGCCGATGCAGGTGCCGTGTCAATCACCTTCCATGCGCGCTACACCTCGCAAGGGCACGCCGGAATGGTCCATCTGGAAACGCTCCGTGAGATTGTAGAAGCGTCACCTCTTCCCATTTATGGCAATGGTTCTGTCATTGATGAAGCCTCCGCACAAGCGATGGCAGCAACGGGTGTCAAAGCCATCTTAATCGCCAGAGCAGCGCTTGAGAATCCCGGCATCTTCTCCTTCACCAAGCCGGAGGTCGCACCTTTGGCCATGCGTCATCTGGAATTAGAATTACGCTATCGCCAACGTGCACAAGCCTTTTCACGCATTTCACCGGAAGAAGCCACCGTACTCACCTTCCGCAGACATCTTTTCCGTTATTTCAAAGGTCTGCCGGGAGCCAACACCTTGCGTGGCAATCTGATGAATCTCCACACGATGGACGATCTCTATCGCGCCATCGCTGGATTTACAACTGCCTGATCTGCAGGCGAATCTACCCCACAACAACCTAATCTCCTCTTTAATCCCGACCCATTACGGTTGGATTTTCAAATATTCCATTCTTCATCACCGCACATCACTAATAAAAACCCGGCTACGGGGAGAGAGATCCGTAGCCGGGAGGTATATCTTAGTCTTTAAAATGTTTGTACGGTGGTGCGATTAGAATTCGTACGAAACGCCGATACCTGCGTAAGCTACGAAATCATCATCACCGGCGGCATCTTCAGCCTTGGAATCGATTTGCTGATGGCAGCCAATATAAGGCGCAATGCTGAGCCCTTCCACAGGCATGTAAGCCAACTCAATGGAAGCGAAGGCATCACGGAACATGAAGCTGTCATTTGCTTCAAAGTCAGCCATATTGCGGTCCTTATTGGCCATGCCGATGCCGACCACAGGTGTCAGGCAGAGTGCGCCCTCTTCCATACCCATCTGGGTGCCGATATCAAACTCATGCGAGAGTTCAAAGGTAGCATAGATGCCGCCCTTACCATCGGTTTCACCTTCAGCACCTTGCCGAGCCAACTGATATTCTACCGTAAACGTGGGATTCAGGAAATTGTCTTCCAAGCCGATTGCAAACGTGAGCCACTGTGTATCCGGATTGCTGTAATCCTGAGCCGGCTTATTGCAGGAACGAGGATGATATTCGTAGATATACCCCAAGTCCGTTACCAACGCGGTATCATCATTCAGATCCCAACTCTTAGAGAGCGTAATATAGGGATCAAATTCTTGATATTTCCAACGGCGATCGTTATAGCCACCATCCTTCGCACCATAATTGGTCATATCAAAGATACCTTCTGCACCGATAGCGATGGTGAAATAATCATCATGACTCCAAGAGAGTTCCAAACTTGGGGTCATAATCGCATGCGGATTATCCACCAAACCGTAGGTCAGCTGCTTGGAACAGAAGTCCAAACCGACTGCTGAACCAAAGACCCATCCGCCTTCCGATTCATCCAATTCGACACTTTCAACAGGCTTATTATCCTCTGCAACTTCAACAGGTGACGCCATTAAGGGCGCAACAACGCCGAACAAAGCAATCAATGCGAGGCGATTCAAACACGTTTTCATTAGGAGTTTCCTTTCTTGAAACAAATCAATACCATTTAACCAAGTAAGAATGATGGCGGCACGCATCGGGCGTGCCGCCCGTTTGAGTTTAGACGACAAGTTTTACCTTAATCTTCTTGCCCAGTGCATAGAACACGGCGGCGACCGCTGCCAGGAATACGCAGGGCACGATGACCCAAAGCAAGCAATGACCCGTCGTAATCTGGAAGTAAAGCGTTGCTACGCACCATCCCAGAATCGTCAGGTAAGAGAAGAGAATCGTACTGTAGCCCCAGCCAATTTCACGAACCGCTGTTGCCATTGCCGCCAGACACGGCACATAGAGCAACACAAAGAGCAAGTAGGCAAAGGCACGATTCTTATCATTGTTGAACTTCTGCTTCAATGTTTCCATCAACGAAGCATCGCTCTCCAATTCTTCCGACATCGTATCACGATAGTAGGATTCTACCTGCGCCTTGAACGTTGCAGCGATTGCTGCACGGTCTGCGCCGGCTTCCATCAGACTCCGAGCAAGCGTACGTAAGGCGTTCGCCTGTTCCAGCTGATTCACGACACTCTCCAAATCGGCTTCTGCCGCTTCCAAAGAGGGTGCCAGAACAGGATTCTGTCCCACCTGCTGAGCGATAGCATCCCGTGTAACCGTAGCTTCGGCCAAGGCTGCATGCAATCCTTCAAGATCCAACACCGTTTCCAATTCTGCCTGCAAGGCTGCCATACAATCGTCCGACACCTTAGCGGCACTCATCTTCTCCATCAAACCAACGGCTTGTTCGTATTCAGACTTGAAGATGGTGACCCCCAAAGGATCCAAGACAGTGTCCAACAATCCGGCAAAGGCATCCGGAATAGTGGCAAACGCTTCAACAATCCCGTCTGCAAAGGTCGTACGAGCGCTGCCCCACGTGAGGAGCTCTTCCGCTTCAACTTCCTCGGATTCAACAACAGCAGTTTCCGTAGCTTCCGCAGAGGCTTCCACTGGAGCGACTTCAGCTTCTACAGGTGCTTCAATGGCATAGAGCGTATTCAGGGCCGATACGACCTGTTCCTTGGCGAAGAGGCCGATAATCAATGCCACCGAACCCTGCCAGTTTTCACGGTCAACGCCCATCGGGGTGAAGACCGGAGCCATCGCACGTCCAGCCATTTCAACAATTGAAATCTTCTCGGTTGTTTCCTTGGATGCGTAGACATTCGGCACCGTAATCTTATCGCAAACGCTCAACAGAAGCACCATCAGCGCCATCACTTTACCTGCACGGAAAACAAAGTGACGTAAACGTTCCCACGCCTGCTTGAACACCGTGCTCACACGCGGGATATGGTAGAGCGGCAGTTCCATCACAAAGGGAGCCGGATCCCCCACAAAGAGGGTATGCTTCAACAAGACGCCCGTAAAGACCGCCAGCAAGAGTCCACTGAGGTAAATGGCGAAGACCATTGTTCCGGAGGCCAAACCGAAGAATGCCGCCCCAAACAGTGCATACACGGGCAGACGCGCACCGCAGCTCATAAAGGGTGCCATGAAGATTGTCAATAGGCGATCCCGGCGATTTGAGAGCGTACGCGTGGCCATAATGGCTGGCACAGTGCACCCAAAGCCCACCAACATCGGCACAAAGGCACTGCCGGGCAGTCCCAAAAAGCGCATAAAACGGTCAACCACATACGCCGCACGCGCCATATAACCTGAGTCTTCCAACAGGGACAAGCCCAAGAAGATGAAGAACACCGGTGGAATAAAGGTCAGCACCGTCTGAATACCCGTGCCAAGACCATCGGCCAGAAGCGTAATCAACCAGTCGGGTGCGTGGCAGAGCGTCAGGAGATTGCCCAATCCTGTCACGAAGAAGGCGTCCCCCAGGACATCAAAGAAGTCAATGAAGCAACCACCAACCACTTGGGTAAACCAGAACAGGAAGTACATCACGCCCAAGAAAATGGGAATCCCGAGCCAACGATTCAGCACAAAGCGATCCAAAGTGCGGCCAATTTCCGTTCGGGCACGGGCCACCTGCTTCACAATGCCACGCGTCAGTTCTGCAATCTTATCATAACGTGCATCGGCAATCAGCACATCAGGCGTAGTGCCCAAAACCTTCTCAACATCAGCAATAATGGTTTCTGCACCGGGAACAATCCCTTCCAAACGATGCACCGCGCGCACTTCGGGTTCCCCCTCGCGACGCGCCTTGATGAAGGCCTGATTCAACGATTCCGGATAAACCACTCGGGCTTGACGCTGCTTGGTAGCCAGTGCTTCCAAAACAGCACGCTCCAATGCCTGACGTTGCGAACGGCGTTGGATATTTGCCGATACCACAGGAATGCCCAAACGCTCCGAGAGCGTCGCCATATCCACACGGAAGCCCTGGCGTTCCAGAATGTCAGTCATCGACAACACCATCACCATCGGCTTACCGAGTTCCATCAAAGCCAAGGTCAAATAGAGATTGCGCTCCAGATTCACCGCATCAACAATGTTGATAATCACATCGGCTTCACCACTGCGGGCAAACTCAGAAGCCACACGTTCGTCTTCCGAAACCGCATGAAGCGAGTACATCCCCGGCAAATCGACCAACGTCATCTGCTCGCCATTGGGCAATGCAATCTGTCCCAAGTGCTTCTCAACCGTCACACCCGGCCAGTTACCCGTCACTTGACGGAGCCCCGTCCACGCATTGAAGAAGGTGGACTTCCCCGTATTCGGGTCACCTGCAAGCGCCGCAGTAATCACATGCTTGCTCATTTCGTCACCGCCTCCAATTTCAAGATCTTAGCTTCCGAACTCCGCAACGAGAGCTCAAAACCGCGAACCTTCAATCGCAACGGATCACCCATCGGTGCGACACCAATCAATTCAATCATCGCACCACGCGTCAACCCAAGCGCCAATAACTTGGCACGATAACCTGCCTCGGTCTCCGCATAGCCCGTGATCTCCGCCCGATCACCAATTTTCATTGCTGTAATATCCATTTACTGGACCTTCACTACCCAAGGATATACACACCATTTGTGCAGACTAATTCCTTGAATGGCGCATAAGTTAGCAAAGACTAATACGCGCTGTCAAGAATATTTTAGTCTTTTCTAATATTTTATTCGTCTAACACTCTTCCCCAACGCATCTCTAACTTTAGATACTTGAGATCATTTCGTTGTATTAACCGTCCGCTCACAGACCGTCACCCCTCCTACTGGCAACGCATTTTTCACACGATGGTTTTACCGCAAAGACGCGACGTAGCGGAGCGGAGTCGGGCACACCCCGCGTTTTGCATTTAAGCGTTCGCACCACCCGCCACTGAAAACGAGCATTGCGAGCGCACGCACCCCTGTGGCAAAGCCATTTACTTGACGCAGGTTTGGCGGTTTTTCGCCTTTTGCTGTCGGTTTGGGGGCTGTTGAAAACTTTTTTTGATGACGCGCTTTTTTGAGGCAGATAGGACGCATTTACCCCCCAAAAAGTACCTTTTGTAAGAGAAGCGCTTTTCTGTCTAAGTCTTTGAAGTGCAGGGACTTATGATGAAAAACGCCTTAAATCAACTCCTCTACAGCAGCTTCTTGAGTGCAAAGCGACTGACTTATCAACACAATTTAGCCTGTTAATAACTCCAATGTCACTGAAAGACAGGTGGCAATTTCGCTGAAACCGGAGATGAAAGTCGCTGAATTTGCCCCGACTTTTCGCTCTTATTTTGACCCAAAATCACCACTTTTTCACCCTAAACCTGTTAATAACTTCCTCCACACACGCCCCCGTCATTTGCCATTGTCCCCCTCCTATGCTATCATCTCGATAACGGAGCGGCAGAGTAATTTTTCAGAACAACTTATTAACATAATGTAGTAAATAAGAAAGACACTATAGAGAAAATAAACCATTACACAATCGTCTCTTTTCCATTTTAGCGCACCTCCTCCAATATCATAAGATAAATCCCCCAACCTGCCTTTTTGACAAACCGTTCACTGAAAGGCTCGCATCTTCTCCTCGCGGTACTATTGTGCAATATTCAAACCCAATGGAATATAACCCAAAGCCCATAAATAAATCTGTTATAATCTATATGTAGAGTGATTTGTTTTATTACAAGGTTTAAGCCAAAACCGTCCTTAAAGATAATAAAAACCTTTCGCCACAAAAAAGGACTGCAATCTGAAAAATCTCTTTGGCTATCATATACTCATTTCAACATTAAAAACAAATTAGAACGATACGCCCGGGTCACTTATACGACAACGTTATCCGTATATCCTAACATTTCTGAACTACTCTTACCGTCTTTTCTTGCTTACTGAACATACTCTTTTGCGACACTGAACACACTTTGACATAAAAGCGTGCCAACTTTTGGCACAATGTGGCACACTTTTGAAAAGAGACGTGGCACACTTTTTGCCACATCACATAAAAACGACATTTAAATCAGTCTTCTTTTAGATTTTTCAAGAATTGGCACGCAAGTTGCAATAAGATGGTGTACATGCGGATTACCGCAGAGAAAGGAAAAAGACTTATGAGCAAAATTCTTGGAATTGACTTGGGTACAACCAATTCGTGTATGGCTGTGATGGAGGCTGGTGAAGCACGCGTGCTTGAAAACGCTGAAGGTCAGCGCACCACGCCGTCTATTGTCGCTTTCACGGCAAATGGTGAACGTTTGGTCGGCTTGCCGGCAAAGCGTCAGGCTGTGATGAATCCGAAGGGGACGATTTACTCGGTGAAGCGTTTTATGGGACGTAAGTTCGATGAAATGCAGAGCGAAATTGCAATGGTGCCGTATGATGTGACGCGCGCTGCTAATGGCGATGCCGCAATTAAGGTGGGTGACAAGACCTATTCGCCGCCCGAAATCTCGGCAATGATTCTCGCCAAGTTGAAGGCTGACGCCGAAATGCGGTTGGGTGAACCTGTGACTCAGGCTATCATCACGGTGCCGGCTTACTTCAACGATTCGCAGCGTCAGGCAACAAAGGACGCCGGTAAGATCGCAGGTTTGGAAGTGCTTCGCATCATCAACGAACCGACGGCCGCTTCACTGGCATACGGTTTGGATAAGAAGAAAGATGAAAAGATTGCCGTTTACGACTTCGGTGGTGGCACGTTTGATATTTCCGTGTTGGATATCGGCGATGGCGTATTTGAAGTGAAGGCGACCAATGGCGATACGCAGCTCGGCGGTGACGATGTGGATCAGGCTGTGATGAATTGGCTCTTCGCTGAATTCAAGGCCGAAACAGGCATTGACCTCTCTAAGGATACACAGGCAATTCAGCGTATCAAGGAAGCTGCTGAAAAGGCAAAGATTGAGCTCTCCAGTGCTCAGACCAGTGATATCAACCTCCCCTTCATCACGATGGATGCAACCGGTCCGAAGCACTTGAACAAGCAGCTCTCCCGTGCCAAGTTGGAACAATTGGCCGATGTGCTCGTGGAGCGCACGGTTGGCCCCTGCCGCAAGTGCATGACAGATGCGGACATCTCCTCGATTGACGAAGTGGTGCTCGTGGGTGGTCAGACCCGTATGCCCCGCTTGCAAGAAAAGGCAAAGGAAATCTTTGGCAAGGAACCGCACAAGGGTGTGAACCCTGACGAAGTAGTTGCTATGGGTGCAGCGATTCAAGGCGGCATTTTGAAGGGTGACGTGAAGGATGTGCTCCTTCTTGATGTGACGCCGCTCACGCTCTCCATCGAAACACTCGGTGGTGTGGCAACACCGCTCATTGACCGTAATACCACAATTCCCTGCAAGAAATCGGAAGTCTTCTCCACGGCCGTGGACAATCAGCCCGGTGTGGAAATCAAGATCTTCCAGGGCGAACGCAAGATGGCAGCGGATAATAAGTTGCTCGGCCGCTTCAACCTTGAGGGCATCCCTCCGGCTCCGCGTGGTGTGCCGCAGATTGAAGTTACCTTTGACATTGACCCCAACGGTATTTTGAACGTGACGGCCAAGGATAAGGGCACCGGCAAGGAACAGAAGATCACCATTACCGCCTCTTCCGGTCTCTCAAAGGACGAAATCGAACAGATGCGTGCTGATGCTGAGAAGTATGCGAAGGAAGACGAAGCCCGCAAAGCTGCTGTCGAAACGCGCAATCAGGCCGAACAGATGGCTTATCAGGCTGAAAAGATGGTCAAGGAAAATGGCGACAAGATCCCGGCCGACACCAAGACGCAAATTGAATCCGCAATCAAGGATCTCCAGGAAGCGCTCAAGGGTACGGATAATGATGCCATCAAGGCCAAGCAGGATGCATTGGTGCAGTTGCTCCAGACGGCAGGTGCCGCCATGTATCAGCAGCCCGGTGCAGAGGCCGCTGCCGGCGCACAGCCTGGTGCTGATGCTCCTCAGAATGACAAGAAGGGCGGCGATGACGTCGTTGACGCCGACTTCAAGATGAACTAATCCCTCTTGCCGCTCCGGGAGAACAGAAAAATCCCCGGAGCGGACACTTATACATTTCAGAAAGGAACAGAAAGATGTCTACTCCCAATATCCGCCCTCTCGGTGACCGTGTGCTGGTGCAGCCGAAAGAAGAAAAAGAAGTCACCCGTGGTGGAATCATCATCCCTGATACCGCAAAAGAAAAGCCGATGGAAGGCACTGTCATTGCGGTGGGTATCAAGCGCGACAAGGAAGGTAAGGAAGTGCCCTTTGATGTTAAGCCGGGCGACACCGTGTTGTTGCCGAAGTACGGTGGCACCGAAGTGAAACTTGATGGTACGGTCTATCAGATTGTCCGCTCGGATGACCTGCTCGGTATCCTCGGTTAATCCCATCCCAACCTTTAGAAGAAAAGGAAACATACAATGTCTGCTAAGCAAATGAAGTACGAGTGCGATGCCCGTCAAGCAATTCTCAATGGTGTCAGCAAGTTGGCAAAAGCCGTTGCTACCACACTCGGCCCCTCTGGCCGCAATGTGATTATTGATAAGAAGTTCGGTTCTCCACAGATTACCAAGGACGGCGTTTCCGTGGCTAAGGAAATCGAACTGCCCGATCCTTTTGAAAATATGGGCGCACAGATGGTGCGTGAAGTCGCTTCCAAGACCAACGATGTCGCAGGCGATGGTACCACCACAGCAACCATCCTTGGTGAAGCCATCTATCGTGAAGGTTTGAAGAACGTCACCGCTGGCGCCAATCCTCAGGCCGTAAAGCGTGGCATTGACAAGGCTACCGCAGCTGCCGTTTCGGCTATCGCAGCACTCTCGAAGCCCGTTTCGACCAATGAAGAAGTGGCTCAGGTCGCAACCATCTCTGCCAATGGTGACACTGAAATCGGCGCCATCATCGCTGATGCAATGGATAAGGTTGGTAAAGATGGTACCATCACCGTGGAAGACGGCAAGACGACCGAAATGACCTCCGACGTTGTGGAAGGTATGCAGTTCGACAAGGGGTATCTCAGCCCCTACTTCGTGACCGCTGCTGAAAGCATGGAATGCGTGTTGGACAATCCTTACATCCTCATCTATGAAAAGAAGATTTCCAACCTCAACGATATGCTCCCCCTGCTTCAGGGTGTTGCAAAGGGTGGCCGTCCGCTCCTCATCATCGCTGAAGATGTTGAAGGTGAAGCACTGGCAACACTCGTTGTGAACAAGCTCCGTGGCACCTTACAGATTTGCGCAGTGAAGGCTCCCGGTTTCGGCGACCGTCGCAAAGAAATGCTCAAGGATATCGCTATCCTCACGGGTGGTCAGGTAATCTCTGAAGATCTCGGTATCAAGCTGGAATCTGTCACAGTGGATCAGCTCGGCACCGCAAAGCGCGTGACGGTGGACAAGGAAAGCACCACCATCGTGGAAGGTGCTGGCAAGACCTCTGAAATTCAGGGTCGCGTGGCTGAAATCAAGCATCAGATTGACACCACCTCCTCGGACTATGACCGTGAAAAGCTTCAGGAACGTCTGGCCAAGCTCGCTGGTGGCGTGGCTGTGATCAAGGTCGGCGCTCAGACAGAAGCCGCCATGAAGGAAAAGAAGGATCGCGTGGATGACGCCCTTCATGCAACGCGTGCCGCTGTGGAAGAAGGCATCGTCCCCGGTGGTGGCGTAGCACTTATCCGTTGCCAAAAGGCAGTGGAAGATTGCGCTGCAACGCTCTGTGGCGACGAAAAGATCGGCGCAGAAATTCTCGGCCGCGCGATGGAAGCTCCGCTCCGTCAGCTCGTGCAGAATGCCGGTTTGGAAGCTGCCCTCATCGTTGAAAAGGTCAAGGGCGCTGAAGGCAACAATGGTTACAACGTAGCCACTGGCGAATTCGTTGATCTCGTGAATGCCGGTGTGTTGGACCCTGCCAAGGTGACACGCTCTGCGCTCCAGAACGCCGCTTCAATCGCAGGACTTCTGCTCACCACCGAATGCATGATTACGGAAATCCCCGAACCCAAGACGGCGGCTCCGACAATGCCTGACGGCGGCATGGGCGGAATGATGTAAGCTCAGCTTGACTCTTTATCATTCAACAGGCGCACGTTCCACTCCGGAGCGTGCGCTTTTTATTCTTTAACTTCTCACAATACTCTTCTCCCTGCATCCTCCATTATTCACGAGTCCATAATCTCACTAAAATACGACTTAAGTCGCTATCGAGCTTGGGAAAGGTTAAACATCTTCGTGTACTTTCCTTCTTTTTGAGTTGTATGGGTTTTGGCTTATTCACGCGTTTGCATTAAAAATACCAATTCTTTCAGGCTTAACCGTAAAAAGACTGTTTTCTTAGAATAGAACATTGAATACCGTGGCCGAAGTATGACTTCAAGCCTTACGCAGCAAGGTCACTTTTTTCACTTTTTGTCATCGTTTTTCACGATTTGAAAATTTTTCTTGTGGAGCGGCGTTTTTTGCTCATTTTAGGCCAAAAATGGGCGTTTTTGGACAGTTTGACAAATTCACTTAAGTCTTTGAATGGTAGTGAGTTATGCTGAAAAAAGGGCAAAATCAACTCGTCTACAGCGGCTTCGTTGCCGAAAAAGTGCCTCTTGGTGGGTCGGTTTGAGGGCCGTTTTTTGGGGGTAAAATGCTATTTTGACCTCAACGAGGGCCTCGTCCACCTTACGCGAGGGCCTCGTTGAGGTCGAGTGAAGCCCTCGTTCACCCTGCGCGAGGCCCTCGTTGGACCGTTAAACTCGCCTCAAATGACCTTCAAGTCAACAGGTTTCGTCCTCCTATCTACCCTTTTTGACTTTGAAAATTTGTCTTCTTCTCTCTTTTCTGGTATCATCTCAATAAAGGAGCGTTGGGCAGGGTTGACAGGATAGACGCTATGAGAATCGGGTCGCTCGCAAGACGGGCCATAAGCGCCCGCGCACGCTCGTTGGACATACCAGACCCATCCTCTTCCATCGCAACCAGTTCGCCCGTTTCAGGGTCAACCACCGCCGTGCGTGCCGCAATCATAGCATTGCGCTCCGGTGCAAACTTCGCATAGAGATAGTCATCCAGCCTATCCGCATCAAGATTGTTCTGCTTAATGATATCCATCAACGGCTCAAGATACCGATGCTCCACCGACTCAATCTTGGCACGAATCTTCCCATGAACATTCTTAGACGCCGCCTCCACATTGTACGCATCGTCCACCTGCTTGCCCTTGGTAATCGCACGGTAAGCACGGAAAAGCGGTCCCTGATAGTTCACAAACATATCATACGCCCCATTGCGAATCGCATTCCCAAGCGTCGCCACACGAACCCCATACGGAGCGTCATTTGCCACCTCCGCCATCCGATAACGGATATCAGGACTCTTTTCGTCAAACGCAGCCCTCCAATCATCCGTATCGCCAGCCATAAAGGCTGTATTCCAAATAGCACGAGTAGCGTCCGACAAATGCTGTGCACCGATGGCATAACGCGTCATCTTCTCCTGCGCTGCTCGTCCTAATCCATGCGCACGCGCATAGCCATCTGTATCAAGCGATGCCACCGAATAACGCTTGACATCATCACCAGAATATGGGACAGTAGAGGAGTTCTTGGAAATCGCGAATTGACGCGAGGCTTCCCCGTATAAGGAACCCGAAGGCTCTGAATCACTCGTCCGAGACGAAGTAGAGAACCGTACCATTGGCTTGTCCTGATATGGTTTTCTTTTTTGTCCAAACATCGTTTTATACAGAAAGAACTCTCCGCGCTTCGGTGCAATGACCACACAGTCCCAGCCGTCTGTCGGATTCTTTGCAATAAATGCAAGCGAAGAACTGCCACGCTGTGTAACAACGCGCATTTCATTTTTGGGGCTAATAAGGGTAAACCCTCGCCGATAATCCTCGATGGTGTAATCTTTTTCGTGCTTGTGATTGTACACATGGTCAAGGAAAAATGCTTCAGCACACTTGACCACGGGATTTTCAACATTTAACGCTTTGGGAAGATTTAAGCCGGCAGGAAGTCTTGCAACATTCTTCAAGGTGTTGTCGTATTGTGCAAAAATCTCTTTCTTACTTTTCCCCTTTGCCTCATCAAAGTGGGCAAAAAGACTATCAATGTTGCGTCTCACTTCAAGAGGTTCAAAAACGGCTCCTGTCTCTTTGGCAATTTCTGCGATGAGCTCTTCGCCTTTGTGGACGGCGCGGTCAATCTTCTTATCCCACCATGCGTTAAAGTTCGCATCTTTGTTCCATTCATCGACGTATGCTTTAAGGGCCTTGTAGGTTTCAAGGTGTTTGAAATCGCCATGGGCTTCTTTAACCAAGGGCTCACGTTCGGCAATCAGACGGTTCTCTTCATTACGAAGGGCTTGCCACTTTCCATCCTGCTTGAACTCGCGATAGAAACGCCCCTTTTCAATAGCCTTCTTCTCTTTATGGATGGCATCTATCTGCGTTTGCAGCCCACGTGCCTGAGCATGGAGGTCTTTTCTGCGGTTACGCTTCTCTTCTTCAAACGCCTGATAAAGACGCTTCCATTCGTCTGTGTCCTGTCGCGAAAGGATATACTCTCGGCGCAGATTTTCATAATCACGATAGCCGGCATAACCACCATTCAGCAGGCGAATTGCTTTTCGTAACCGTTCCCGCATTTCCGGAGAATCATCCTTTTTCGCGACTTCAGCGGCAAAGCGAACGCGCGGACTGTCTACTACGGACGGATAATAAAATCCAGTCCACCGATAATCATCACCCACATGATGCCCTTCGTCATAAGGCATCAACTCAATCACCCACTCTGGAATCCCATACGCTTCTGAAAGTTCATTTGCATTCATCAGCCCACGGCCCCACGCATCCCACGCATTTGCGGAAGCATCACCGATGTAACCTTGTCCACGACGAACGGAGTAGCGGATATCAGGACTCTTTTCGTCAAACGTCCCTACGTTGTCCGTCGCAGACTTGATTTGGGTGGGAGATAAAACAATGAAGTCATCCGTTGATGTGTGGATATAATCTTTTTCTATCCCCAACCGTTTTGCGTCACGATTAGAAGCTCTTGCATTCAAAAATACAGGGAGAATGTTATCCCCGTACAGTTTGGCGCGTTCTTTGGTTTTGGCGAAATAAAAGCCATCTCCATACGCTCCAGGCTTCACACGTTCCTTTGAAAAAGATGTAAACGTGCCATCCGTCCCATGATACATCACCATCGGTTCGCCATTCTCGTCCACGACTTTGGAAATAGAATTGACGGAGTCAATTAGATTTGCTATCTTGCCTTTGACATCGGGGTCGAGTGGCTGTCCATTCAAATAAGCGGTAGCCGCATTATTTCCCCCGATGTCAATTTTTCAACAACAATAGCTTCTACTGAATAGATACCGTCTTTAAGTTTTGTGGCATCGGGATATTCTTTTACGGTTATCTTCGCAACATAAGTTTCACCATTAAAAGAAAAAGCTGAAAGATATTTGGCATACCCCTTTACATCAGGAGAGCCGTTCCTTGGGTTTTCTTCAGCATACTTGATGCCCGACTCAAATAACACATCAAGATGCGCAGCGGCTACATAATGTGACTCATAGGAAGCCGACTGTCCTTTCGCTTTAGATGAGAAAATCTTTCCCCAATCACTTTTTAATTCCGCAATACGGCCAGAATCTATATTTAGAAACTCACGACGACTATCACGCCATGCACGAATACGTTCTTTTGCTTCTGCTTCTGTCGTCGTAGAGAACCCCTTTTCCCAATCGCCGAACCACTGCTTGAATGCCGGCGTACGCACCTGCACCCATTGACGCTCCGTAAGATTCGTAGGCTTGCCATTGGGTGCTTTCAGCCAACCCGGCTTCTTCGTGCCATCAGCATTGGTATACCGCGCCACCACCTCGTTATACTCGGCATCGTTCGCATTCACCTTA
>JAFTHG010000284.1 GCA_017457555.1 Kiritimatiellia bacterium
CCTCCAAAAGAGCGGTTTTTTGCACGTTACCTGCCCAAAAGATGGGGTTTAGTTGTTAAAAAGGTTCATTTTTGATATACTACAGGCTTGATTTTTGCCTTTAACCAGAGGTTTCTTATGAGCAAACTTGATGTAAACGAGATGCTTTTGGCAGCCAACACGTTGCGTTGCCTTGCCGCCGATGAAGTTCAGACAGCCAATTCGGGTCACCCCGGTGTTGCGTTGGGCTTGGCTGATGTTGCCGCCGTATTGTGGTTGCGCCACTTGAAGATTTGCGGCAGTGATCCTGCGTGGGCTGACCGTGACCGTTTTGTGATGTCGGGTGGCCATGGATCTTCTTTGCTCTATGCTCTGCTGCACCTCTCCGGACACGATCTCTCGCTTGACGATTTGAAACAGTTCCGTCAGCTGGGCAGTCGCACGCCGGGTCACCCGGAATATGGTATGGTGCCGGGCGTTGAAACCACGACGGGCCCTCTGGGTCAGGGCATTGCCAATGGCGTAGGTATGGCGATTGCCGAGCGCATGATGGCGGCCCGTTTCAATACACCGGAGCGCACACTGGTGGATCACCGCACGTGGGTGACCTGTGGCGATGGCGATTTGGAAGAGGGCATTTCGCACGAAGCCTGCTCGATGGCAGGTAATCTGGGGCTCAATAAGCTTATTTTGATTTATGATTCCAACCGCATCTCCATTGAAGGGCGCGTGGATATCACGATGAGTGATGATCCGAAGAAGCGCTTTGAAAGTTATGGTTGGAGCGTCTTGTCCTGCGATGGGCACGATTTGGTTGCGATTGACCGCACGTTGCGTAAGGCGGCGAAGTCGGAAGATAAGCCGGTGCTCGTGATTTGCAACACCACAATCGGTAAGGGATCGCCCAATAAGGCCGATTCCGCATCCTGCCATGGGGCACCGCTGGGCGCAGAAGAACTGCGGTTGACCAAGCAGGCGCTCGGCTTCAATCCGGATGAATCCTTTGTGGTGCCGGAGGCAGTTCGCAAACTCTTCGCTGCGCGTGCGTCACGTATGAAGCGCGTTCGCAATGTTTGGAAGCGCATGGCGAAGGCGGTTTTCACCGCAGATACAGCGTTGAAGGCCACGTGGGAGGCTTGCCTCAAGAATAAACTTCCCGAAGATTTGGACGACCACTTGCCGGAATGGGATGGTAAGCCAATCTCCACGCGTGTGGCTTCAGGCAAGGTGCTCAATGCGTTGGCACCGGTAGTGCCGTGGTTGGTGGGTGGCAGTGCCGACTTGGCACCGTCAAACATGACCTATCTCAATGGCATGGGCGATATTGCCAAGGGCGATTTCAGCGGACGCAACTTCCGTTTTGGCGTGCGCGAACTCGGCATGGCGGCCATTATGAATGGTATCACCGTCCATGGCGGTTTACGAGCCTTTGGCGGCACCTTCTTCGTCTTCTGCGACTATTGCCGTCCGGTCATGCGCGTGGCAGCGTTGATGGGGCTGCCCGTGATTTATGTGTTGACGCACGACAGCTTCTATGTGGGTGAAGACGGCCCGACGCATGAGCCGATTGAACAGCTCCCTGCGATGCGCGCCATGCCCAATATGTGCGTCCTGCGTCCGGCAGATGCCACCGAAACAGCCGTGGCATGGGAAATTGCACTCAGCCGCAGACGCGGCCCCACGGCGCTCCTGCTCTCGCGTCAGAACTTGCCGATTATCGACCGCACGGTTTATCCTTCGGCAGACAATACCGCCATGGGAGCCTACATTCTGTGGCAGCGCAACCCGAATGCCACACCAGATGCAATCCTCATTGCCTCGGGTTCGGAAGTCAGTCTGGCACTGGAAGCAGCACAGGCCGATCCGCGTAACTTGCGTGTGGTATCGATGCCAAGCTGGGAACTCTTCGAAGCTCAGACGCCGGCCTACCGTTCTCGCGTCCTGCCACGCGCAGTGAAGAAACGTATTGCCGTGGAAGCCGCCTCCTCTTTCGGTTGGGAACGTTACCTTGGCGACAGCGGTATTTCGTTGACGATGGGTGGCTTCGGTGCGTCAGGCCCTGCAGGTAAACTCGCCGAATACTTCGGTTTCACCCCGGCTGGCTTGACAGCTCTCATTAATGACTATCTCTCCAAGTAAGGAGCGCACAATGGCTCAGGAACAAACACCCGACCAATACCGCGCACAACGTATTGAAAACCGCCGTAAACTCGCCGAGCTCGGCTACACTCCTTATGGGAAAGCCTTTCCAAGAAGCGGTAATCTGAGCGAAATCCGCGCCGCCTTTGAAGAAGGTAAGGACGTCGCAGCCGCAGGACGCATTATGACCAAGCGCCGCATGGGCAAGTTGATGTTCATCCATCTCAACGATGGCACCGACGCCTTTCAGGTGTTGCTCAAACGCGATGTGCTGGGCGAAGAAGCGTATAACGCCGCCAAACTCCTGGACCTCGGCGACTTTATCGGCGTTAAGGGCACGCTCTTCACCACGCAGGCCGGCGAAAAGACGGTGGAAGTCAAGGACTGGCAGCTGCTCTCCAAGGCAATCCGTCAGCCGCCGGAAAAGTGGCATGGATTGCAAGACACCGAAGAACGCTACCGTCGCCGTTATCTGGATTTGATGTCCAATCCGGAAAGCCGCGCCCGCTTCGATAAGCGTCACAAAATCATTCTCGGCATCCGCAACTATCTCACCTCCAAGGGCTTCATTGAGGTTGAAACCCCCATTATGCAAGGTCAGGCCGGTGGTGCAGCAGCAAAACCCTTCGTGACGCATCACAATGCGCTTGACCGCGATGTGGTCTTGCGTATCGCTCCGGAACTCTACCTGAAGCGGTTGATTGTCGGCGGCTTTGACAAGGTCTTTGAACTCGGTAAAGACTTCCGTAACGAAGGTATCGACCGTACGCATAACCCCGAATTCACCGTATTGGAAGTCTATGAGGCCTATGGTGACCGCACCTCAATGAAGAACATCATTGAAGGACTGCTGCCCTACCTCTGCGACACCGTGCTCGGTTCGCGTCAGGTTCCTTACGGCGACAAGGGCGATGTCATCAACTTTGAACCGCCCTACCGTGAAGTTACCCAGCAGGATCTCATCAAGGAGAAGATGGGCGCAGACTGGTTTGAACTCGATTACGACACCGCTCGTGCCCGTGCCGCAGCAGCCGGTCTTGAACTCGTGGACGACATCACCGATATGGTCACCCTCTCCCATGAAGTCTACGACACAATGATTGAAGGCACGCTGATTCAGCCAACCTTCGTCACGCG
>JAFTHG010000285.1 GCA_017457555.1 Kiritimatiellia bacterium
ATTGAAACTACAGCAGTCACAACTTGAGAATCAAGCATTAACGCAAACAATTAAAGACCTTAAACAAAAGAACCGTTCGTTAACACAAACGGTTGAAATGCTAACGAAGAGGAGTCGTTCACTTTCGTTAGGTTTAATTGCGATTGTAATCCTCTTCTTTGTTTTAATCCTTGGGGGTATTGTTTATCATTAAACGCCGTTACTCACGCAACCTGAAACGATGGAAGTGTTAGAACCAGAATTACAGGAGTTTGTTGATGAGTAAGATTCTCTTTTTAGGCCACGAAGGGTCTGGTAAAACCGTTCTAATGACCATGCTTAGCCGTTATTTTGAGACGGCAGGAGATGGACGCTGGGGTTTAGACCCTCAGACCGAAGCTGCGTTTGCCTTTATGGAGCAAGCGCCAGCAAAGATTGCAGCGGGCAAATGGCCACAACAGACCACTGTAGATAAAATTATAACCTATCGATGGGAATTGCAATACGCAGGAGAATGCTATACCACCTTAGAAATGCTTGAGTATCCAGGCGAAGTCTTTCGTCACCTCTTTGATGAAGCGGCATCAAATAAAACGCGTTATCAAGAAGAATGCGCTATTTTGAGTTCCGCAATTCATGAAGCGAACTCAATTTTTCTTCTGATTAACTTAGATGATTTAAACGACACTTCTGAAAATCGAAAGAATGTACAAACCATTTGGCAACTGTGCCAAGCGGTAAAATACTTATCAAGTCTTAGCACGCGACCGCAAATAACGTTGGTTTTAACCCAGATTGATCGTTATTGTGATGATCCCGAAAGTGTTAACCCCACTAATCTATTGTTGAGTAAGAATAGCCTCTTTCTTAAACGAGGTTTTCAGAATTACAATATCATTGCCATTTCTGCTGTAGGTAAGACAATTAAAGATGAACATGGTCAAGATATTCCAGACATCAAAAATACTCACCCTTACGGATTATCAAGACTGATTTACAATTGCTTACAAGGGTCACCTGTTGAAGAAGAAATCAATCAGTTGATTGAAGCATATACACTCATTGATTGGGAAATAAACAAGTCTAAGACAACCTCTTCAGCTTGCACTGCATCAATTAAAGTTCTCAATGCGCAATCACAAATCC
The DNA here is from genome assembly GCA_017457555.1 of Kiritimatiellia bacterium. GTDB lineage: Bacteria > Verrucomicrobiota > Kiritimatiellia > RFP12 > DVOR01 > Spyradenecus. The sequence goes on from JAFTHG010000285.1 coordinate 1,126, forward strand.
TTATAGTTCTTCTAAAAAAGTATGGCTACTTATTAGAAGACAAGATTTGTTTAAATGCAGAAAAAAACTTGCGTTTAGTAAATGACGCAATACAATCCTTGAAAAAACTTCATCAAGAGTTTTTTAAACAAGAGGTAGAGGCGCGCAGACGTCAAGAAGAAGAACGTAAGCGCAAAGCGGAAGAAGAACGCAAGCGTCAAGCAGAGGAGGCCGAGGCTGAACGTAAGCGTCAAGACGAAGCTGAACGTAGAAGGCAATTTTGGGCCGAGGTTGAACGTAAAAGGCAAGAAGAAACTAGGAAGTTTCGTAGAGCACGCATTTGTGCGTGGATTTCTTTCATAGTGTTGACTATAACAATCATTCTTGTTTATATTTTAGCGTAAGGAGACTAAAGATGGAAATTATTTTTTATTTTGCCTTTGCAATTCTTGGGATACTTCTTGTCAGTCTTAGCGTTGGGGCGATACGCGTTAAGAATTATTGGCCTACAGTCATTTTCATTGGGTTGACATTGTTTTTCATTGTTATTGGTTTTCCGATTCTACGAAATCAACGTATTAATCAATGGATTAAAGGTGATTGTTATGACGACAAGCCAATGAAATACTATACAGTCGCCATCGCTAGAAATAATCCGAGAGCAATGTTTCGATTAGCAGAACGCTATCGTATTAAAGGAAAATACAACCTTGCAGATAAATGGTATCTTAAAGCTGCAGAAAATAACGACGGTCTTGCTCAATTATATCTTGCCAAAAACTTTAAAAGCGACTCTAAATACGAAGAAGCAATTAAATGGTATTCAAAAGCGATTGAAAATGGTGTTAATGAGCAATCCTCTCTTGCTTTCTGTCAATATAAAATGGGAGAAAAGTATGAAAAAGGGGCGGGCGTTCAGCAGTCATACACTGAAGCCGTCAAGTGGTATCGTAAGGCGATTGAATCTGGGTCTACAGGAGCATTAACGGCCCTCGCATTATGTTATGAAATGGGTAGAGGTGTTCGGCAATCCACAGCGGAAGCCGTAAAGTTGTACAATCGAGCCCACGAAAAGTCCAAAAAAAATTGGAGTTATACACCTCCTATGCCAGCTATTGCAGAAACGCAGTATCAACTTGCTATTGCGATATCCAATCAAAATGCCACATCAGAAGATTGGAAATGGGCAGTAGCGTTATATCGAGAAGCTATGAATAAGGGGCATTTACAAGCTCAAGAGCGTCTTGCATGGTGTTATGAAAACGGGAAAGGAATAGCCCAGAGTGATGATCAAGCGGCTGAGTTATATTTTAAAGTGCTCCAACAGAACATTAATGCCACTCCAACGTCTGCAGAAGTAAAATATCGCATAGCACTGAAATACGACGAGTTAAAGTCATATACAGGTGCGGCCACATGGTACCGAAAAGCCGCTGAACAAGGTCATGCTGGTGCCCAAAATAACCTTGGAACCCAATATGCAAATGGTCAAGGCGTCGCCCAATCATGGCACGAGGCTGTCAAATGGTATCGAAAAGCCGCAGAACAAGGATATATGTGGGCTCAATGTAATTTAGGATGGAGGTATTTTTATGGGCAAGGAGTTTCGCAATCTTACGACGGGGCAATTCGATGGTTCAAGGAGTCTGCGAAACAAAATCACAAATGGGCATATATGGCCCTTGGGTATTGCTATAAAGAAGGAAAAGGCGTTGAGCAAAATGATTTCAACGCCATTGAATATTATGAAGAAGCGGCAGCTCAAGATGTCGTTAAAGCGATGCTTGAACTTGGAAAACTTTATGAGAAAGGTTGGCATCGGGGATACTGGCAAAAAGCTGTTAAATGGTATTGTGAGGCAGCGGAAAAGGGGGATCAAGAAGCGCAATATTGGATGGGCATTTATTTTGACAGAGGGCATGGAAGTGGTTTACATAACCACTCATTAGGAGATGCACTTAAATGGTATCGAAAGGCTGCTGAACAAGGGCATTCAGGTGCAAAACAACGACTTCAAGAATTAGGGGAATAACTCAAATTGTTGTAACCCACGACTTACATGCGACACGGATGGCGGATCGAGTTTTTCTCTTTAATCGAGTTTTGATTGAAGAAGTGGAAGGTTCGGGAGCTATGCGTGAGGCGCAGATTTTAGCGTTGTTGCGGAATGAATGAAGCGAATGATGAATTGTAAATGATGAATTAGGAATGATGATGTGTCGGTGGCGTAGTGGGTTGCGCTCTCTTGCAGTGGCAGGTGGGATTATTTCCAAAAGTTTGTGGTGGGTTGAGATGGACTTTGACCTTGGCCACTGGACTCTTCTTTTGACGGGAAAGCGATGGTTGACAAGTTAAAAGTCCCTTGAAAAAGTTGATGAATTTCCAAAAACTCCCTTGAAAAAGTTGTAGATTTCGCAAAAAGTCGTTGGAAAAAGTTGTAGATTTTCAAAAAAGTCCCTTGAAAAAGTTGTAAATGAGGTCTATACTATGGATGTATTGAGGAATGAATTGTATGATTTTAAGGCGAAAAATAGAAGATCGATTGTTGGAGTGGAAGAATACTCCAAATAGAAAACCTTTGATTATCAAGGGGTGCCGTCAGTGTGGAAAGACGTTTTCAGTTCGCCAATTTGCCGAGCAACATTATAAGCACGTGGTGTATCTCAATTTTTTTGAGAATCCACAATATGCTTCGGTTTTCTCGGGAAGTTTAGAGGTTAATCAAATCGTCTTAATGTTATCAGCATTATTGGGTAAAGCTGCAACATTTGTACCACAACAGACGATTTTAATTTTAGATGAAATTCAAGAATGTCCAGAAGCTCGAACGGCTTTAAAATTCTTTCACATCGATGGCCGATTTGATGTTATTGCAACGGGTTCTTTGTTGGGCGTAAAGGGATACGGTCGTGAGCCGAAGTCAATTCCCGTTGGGTCAGAGACGGTGATTGATATGTATGCCCTCGATTTTGAAGAGTTTTTGTGGGCGAATGAGATTGATGATTCCGATATAACCGTCTTAGAGAGACATCTAGAAACAGAAACCGAGGTGCCTGCTGCGCTTCATCATCGGCTTCGGGAATTGGTTCTACTGTATACGGCAGTGGGAGGAATGCCTGAAGTGGTGAAGACCTTGGTAGAAACAAAAAATCTTGAAAAGACACTGCAGGTTCAACGTGATTTAATCCGCTCCTATGAAGATGACATGGTTAAACATGCAAACCGAGAGGACAAATCAAAGATTCGGGATTGCTTCTTATCAATTCCTAAACAATTGAGTAAGGAAAATAAAAAGTTCCAATACTCTGTGGTCAAGAAGGGGGCTTCCGCATCTCAATATTTAGGAAGTTTGCAATGGATTGAAGACGCAGGTATCATTACGCGATGCTATAATTTACTGACCCCCGAATTGCCTCTAGCTGGTAATGCGAATGAAAATGTATTCAAAGTCTATCTGCGTGACTGTGGACTGCTTGTGAGTATGTTAGAGGATGAAACGCAGTTTGATATCTTACAAGGAAATTTACAAAGCTATAAGGGCGCCATTTTTGAGAACTTGGTAGCAGACATCTTTGGAAAAATGGGACGAAAATTGTACTATTTTCATAAAGAATCAGGTCTTGAGGTTGATTTTGTAATTCGTTACAAAGGCGAATGTACTCTGGTTGAGGTCAAAGCGAAGACTGGAAATGCGAAAAGCATGAAGACAATTCTAAAGCATCCAGAAAAATACCACATTACGCAAGGCATCAAATTAGGTGATTACAATATTGGACGCTCCGAAGGAGGCATTTTAACTCTCCCTGTTTATATGGCGTTTTTACTTCGCCCCCATAATGCTTCAAGCGGCGGAAACACACAATCGTGAGTCGCGTGTTAACTGCGCAGTATTATCCTCGTACGCTCTGTTATGTTGAGGGGTAAGCTCCGGCGCCTTGACCGCATTGCCCTAATCAGCACACGCTCCCTCTCCAACCCGATTAACAAAAAGCGCAGCTTGAAAAGTGCCAAAAATTACAACAAGCGCAGGTGTTTGAGGTTTTGGGAGCTAACATTGTGCGACAGTTGCGTCCCGACAGTCGCATTCTAAACCGCACAGTTTTCTGGGTATAACCTCCTGAATCGGTCAGGTTTAGCGTAAAAGCGTGTTCAATTCGGCACAGTTGCCCCCGTTTATGCACCAATTACAGAGAAAATAATTCTTGCAGAATGAAAACGAATGCGTTATTATTTTAGCAATTACTGAAATAAACAGTTTGTTTCCGTTACCAATAGGAGCTCTTTTATGCCCACCCGTTTGATTATCAGCAGTCTTCTAATCGCTGTGATGCCGTTTGTCCTCGTCGCTGAGGAGGACCGCGTTTCCACAGAATCCGAAACAATTGTCGTAACTGCGGCACCTTTACCAAAATACCGTGTAGCCTCTAATGATGCGGGGACGCTGGTGGAATTGCCGCCCGAGAAGGTGCCCTTTACGGTGGATACTTTAACGGAAGATTTTATTCGCGAACGTAATGTGACGGATTTGGACCAGCTACTTGCTTTGCAACCCGGCATTTACCAAGGTGGCAAGACGATGATGTCGCGCAACGCCGGCACCTATACTATTCGTGGGTTTGGCCGGAATGAAGTTCTTTTAGGGGGTGTTCCTCTGGCTGGTGGTGCGGCTGTTTACATGGATCCCTCTCTTTTGGAACGTGTGGATATTGTAAAAGGACCTGTAGGCGGTGCGTACGGAGCGCAGACCACCAATGGCAGCACCACTGATATGGGTGGCACAGGGGGCACCATTCTTCTCACGCCGAAGCAGGCCTCTTTCGCAGAAGATTTTAATGATTTTCTTATCCGTGGCTCTTATTCCAAGGCTTCGGGATCGCGTTTGAAGTTTATGGCAGATGTCAACCGCGTGGATGAGCGCGAAAAAGCAGCGGTTCGTGTGCCTGTGGCGTATGAATGGCGTGATCCGGGCTGGGCTCCGAAAGGGGCTCGTCACGGCACCACCTTTTCGGCAGCACCCAGTCTCTCCTACCGCTTAACCGACCGCCTGACCGCCGGGGTCGACCTCTTCTATCAGTACAGTGACCAGCCCGCCTATCAGGGTGTACGGACTGCGTATGGCAAACCGATTGCAACGGGATGGGACGACACGTACACCGAAGATGACGACCGGATGAAGTTTATGACCTTTGGTGGGACATTCCGTTTGGATGGTGAGCTGAACGACTGGGTCAAAACCCGGACACGTGCCTCCTACTTCCAGACGCACACCGACTACAATTATCGTGGTCCCTTCTCCAATATGGGCTTTGATAACGATCGTAAGAAATACGAGTGGGCCGCAGGCGACCGCATCGCACGCAATCTCTACCTCGGACAAGATTTCATCTTTGAATTCAATACCGGTGACATTGAGCACACCTTGTTGACAGGGGTCAACTTCTTCTACAAACGCAATCAGGGAAAGAGTCAGTTCACTTCAAAGGGTCCGGTCATTCTGGAGGATTTGGACGCCACCAAAGAAGCCCAACGCAAACTCGGCTTGCAAGTGCAGGACGTTCTGCAATGGAAGGGCTTCTCCCTGCTCGCCGGTGTACGAGCTGACTGGCATGACAGCATCAATCATGTCCATGCGTGGACCACTTCGCCACGTCTTGGGCTCTCGTATGACATTTTAGAAGAGGGCGTTGCCTTCCTCTATGCCAATGCCTCCATCACCGAAAACCCCAATTTCAACTACAAAGCCACACCCACCAACACAGGCACTTCCCCCAGCGACTATTTGGATACCACATGGCGTGCCGTACAGAAAGAGGTGGGTCTGCGCGTGAATCCGGTGGGCAGTCTATGGGCTTCGGTCGCATTCTTCTGGATTGACCAGAGCAATGCCCCCATTTTGATGGCCGGCACCGGTCCGGATGATGGTTACTACTCCTCGGATGGCAAGACCTCGTCACGCGGTGTTGAATTCTCCCTCTCGGGCAACATCACCGACAACTGGTCTGTTTATGCCGCTTATGCTTACTCGCACTACCTTGACCGTAACAAAGGTTTACACTTTGACCGCTATCCACCTCACGCCATCTCGCTCTGGACCAGCTACAAAGCACCGTGGTTCTATGATGCCGTCTTCGGTTTAGGAATGCGGTGGCGCGATGATTGGCTGATGACCTTCCGCGGTTCACAGGCTGGAGCCGATCAATGTGCCAAGAGTTTGCTGACTGTGGATGCCTCTGTAGACTTCCCAATCAGTGAGACGTTCTCCTTTGGCATCTCCCTGAAGAACATCTTTGATTCGCGCGGTATTGAATCGGCTCGCAACCTTCAAGCCTTCGCCAATGATGGGCGCACCCTTGAACTTGCAATGCGCTGCCGTTTCTAATACGTAAGCCAAGCAAAAACAGAGGGTACGGAGCAATCATCCCGTACCCTTTTTGATAAGATAATATCGTTTTTAATGTAATTCACCCTACCCATGGAAATGCCATGAATGCCCTTGAAGCCCAAGCTCTTTCCAAAACCTTTCACAGTGACGGCAAATCGATTGACGTCCTGAAATCCATCTCGCTTGTCATCCCGGAAGGAGAATTCCATGCCGTAATGGGTCCATCTGGCTCCGGAAAGAGTACGCTCCTCAATCTGCTTGCGGGTTTATTACCGGCAGATTCGGGCTCCGTTTTTGTATCAGGACAACCGCTTGCCGGGCTGAGTGATCACGCCTTAACCCTTCTGCGGCGGCGCACCGTAGGGATTATCTTTCAGGATTTCAACCTTATTCCAACGCTCAGCGTTTCAGAAAATATCGCCCTTCCAGCCCTTTTGGATGGCCACCCTCTCCCAAAAGCACACCTGGACAATCTGCTGAATCTCGTTGGGCTGACACATCGCGCAGACCAGCCCGCAGAGAAACTCTCCGGAGGTGAAGCACAACGAACCGCCATTGCGCGCGCCTTTGCAATGGAGCCACGTATTATCTTGGCAGACGAGCCCACGGGAAACCTTGACTCCCCCTCTGCGACACTCTTTTGCAATACCTTGAAACGAATGAATGCAGAACTCGGCACCGCAATTTTACTTATCTCACATGACCCACAAGTGGCTGCGGCTGCGGAAACCATCCACGTCTTAAAAGATGGCACGATTCGCGGTTCGTTTGCATCCGAGCATAACGCCACGCATGTGGCCAATCGCTATTTGGAGTTGATGGCATGAGTGCCCTGCGCCTACTCTTCTGTGACACTTTGCGAAAAGATCGCCTGCGCCTCTGCTGTGCACTCTTCGGCATTGTCGCAGCCATCGCCCTTTTAACGTGGACACTGGGTTTAGCCATGACCACATGGTGGCAAGGCCGCCCCCTCAGTGAAACAATGGGAAAGCCCTTTGACTGTTGGGTAGCAACCAATCGCGCCTCCGGTGCGGCCCCAAAAGGAAGCGGAATGCAAACGCTCACCCACGGTTCGCCCATCAAAATGATCCCGACGACTGTGGCAGAAGCCGTGCTCGCTTCACCAGACATTGCGACCTGTACAGCAACAACAGTCTTCCGTTGCCGACTCGATTGGCGCCCTGAAGGGCGTCCCTTGCAGGGACCCGGCGTTGGGGGTGGTATCTCACCTGTGCGCGATTTTCCCAGCTGTCCCTACCCTGATGGTTTGGCAGCAGGACGATGGCCACAGGCCGATGCTGCGGAACCTGAATTTGTCATCTCACCCTTTGCCTTTGGTAAGGACGGCTTACGCGGAGCGCCACCTGTCGGTACGCGTCTCAGCGTCATTACGCCCGGCGGCAAGGTGGAAGCGACCCTCTGCGGTTATCTGGCCGAAAGCATTCGCCCCGTCAGCGGATTTCCAACGCTCTTCGCCTCCAATACCCTCGCAGATGCTGCAGCACTCACTGAAACAGCCGGCCTCTGTAACCTCATTCTGATTCAACTCAAACCCTTTCATTCACCTGACCGTTTGGCCGAATTGGTACGCACGCTGGCTCCAGACGATGACTCCGCACGGCTCATTACACGCAATGACCTCTTGAAACAACTGCGTTCAGATGCCATTCAAAGTCTGTCACGCCAAGTACCACTGCTGGTTATTCTGGCCTGTGTGGCCACATTCTGCATGATTGTCAATGCACTCTGCGTGGGGATTGAACAGAATCGACGCCGCTATGCCCGATTACGTGCGCTGGGAATGACGGCCGGGCAATTGGTACGTCTTCTCTTACACGAGGGAATCTTCCTTGCATTCTGCGGTGGCGTCGGCGGATTTTTAGCCGGAAGTCTCCTCTTATGGCTCTTTGTGGCAAGCCGCCCGTTACTCTTTGTTGACGGATTGCATCTGGGTTGGCAAACGCCGATAAGCGTTTTCCTGCTCTTGGCGCTCTCCGCCGGAGCAGCCTTTGCGCTTCCAATGCGTCGCATTCGTACCCTTTCACCCTGCGAAATCCGCACCGCATCCGAAGGGACCTCCTCCTCACGCCCCGGCAGAAATCTTCTAATTGCACTTCTCTCCCAAGCTCCCGTCATTCTCACCCCCTTTCTCTTCCACGGGCAACCGCTCATCCGAAGTGGCTGGTTTGTAGTCATCGGGCTTCCTTTTGCCATTTGGGGGCTCATGCGAATTGTGCGGCCGCTTCTGTGGTTATGTGAAACTTGCTTTGCACCGCTGATTGGCGGTCTTCTGCGATTACGCCCAGAACTTCTGCGAGGCGCACTCAGCCGATTCGCAGATCGAAATTCACGGATGGTAATGACGTTAGCAACAGGGCTGGGAGCCTTCTTTGCTATTCATCTCTGGGGTGCCTCGTTGACCGACCCATTCATTCCCTCACGTACTTTCCCGGATGCCATTATCTCCCTGTTGCCTGATGGCGTTTCACCACATGCCACACGTACCCTCACCACTGCAACACCCCAAGGTGTCACACTGACACCCTTTGCAGCAGAGCAATATTGTCTTCATGATGTGGATTTTGATGCCATCGTTGCACGGACTGGCAACACACCTAAACAAAATAATATCCTGCTTATCGGTACCGAAGGCGAAGAAGGCGTTACGATTACGGCAATGTTTGCCCGTCAAAGCGGTTTGAAAGTGGGCGACACCTTCCGCATTCAGCGCAAAGACCGTGACGGAACCTTACACACCTTACCGCTCACCATCACCCATATCCGTGCAGTGCAGTGGCATCTCTTCACCGCACGGTCGCAACTCCGTGCACGCAATGGCGCACCTATGGGAACCCTTGGGCCTGTTTTTGTCGGTGCAGACGTCTTTACTGCATGGGATCCAGAACGTACCGCACGGACACGTTTCTTCTGGGCAGACCTTCCAAATACCGCCCCGACAGATGACACGGAGTTATATTCCTTCTCTGATCGTTTGGAACTCGCCTTGCAAACTATGACAAATCAGGATGCCCTTGAGCACCCCTATCGCGTCAATCGCTTTGGCAAAACACCACGCCCCGACCAGCCTGCGGCAGCTCCGGCACACGTAACCGTACATTTACGCGACGAAATCAGTTCGGGAACATTGGCGCACAGTAGCGAACTCCTCGCCGATTTGGCGCGTATTCCACTCTGGTCACTCTTCATTCTCTGCACGGGTTTTATCTCCCTTTTGGCAGCCAACGTCCGAGTGATGAGCAGTGAACTCAAAACTTTGTACGCCATCGGCATGACCAAAGGACAAATGGGACGCTTTCTCTTTGCACAAGCGCTCTTACTCTCCATCTGTGCAATTCTATTAGCTCTCACCTTTGCCTTCACGGTGGGATGGGGCTTCACGGGATGGACGCTGGCATGGATGCCCTTTGGCGGACTTCCTATTGCACTCACCATCCCCTGGACACCCTTCTTTATCGGCACAGCTGTGCTTATCGCAGCCGTATTCCTCTTGACACCCATCCCGATCTTCTTCCTCATCCGGCGATACCTGAATACATACGCCTGAAAAAACATCTTGCATCCGTCATTGGTCGCTTTTGTGGTTAGCGGAAACTCGTTTGAGAGCGCCTTATGACGGGCACATCTAATCGGAGTAATGCGCCACTCAAGCTCCCTCGCGCGTAAATATCTGCGGATGTGCCTGCTTTCCTCTATCACACCTCATTCAGGATGGTATAATACTGTGCGATATGAGCACCCATTTTACATTACCGCCCGACTTACCAATTACAGCTTATACGGACACGTTGCTTGCGACATTAAAGCGATCGCAGGTGACAATTGTTTGCGGTGATACGGGCTCCGGAAAGACCACTCAACTGCCTAAGCTGGCTGCAATGGCACATCCGCATGCCAGGGGACTCATTGGCATTACGCAGCCCCGCCGTTTAGCGGCAATTGCGATGGCGCGACGTTTGGCGGAAGAAGTGGGTTCTCCTTTGGGAGCAGCAGTGGGTTATCAGCATCGTTTTGAAAGCAAACTCTCGCCCTCAACGCGATTCAAATTCATGACTGACGGCATTTTATTAGCAGAAAATCGTCATGATCCGCTCTTTAAACGTTATAGCACGCTGATGATTGACGAAGCACATGAGCGTAGCCTCAACATTGATTTCCTCTTAGGATTACTTAAACAAATCCTACCACGCCGTCCTGATCTACACGTTATCATTTCCTCGGCAACGTTGGATGCTGAACGATTTTCAACATTTTTCAACCACGCACCTGTCATTTCAATCCCAGGACATCTCTTCCCGATTGAAACCTTTTGGTTAGAGGATGCAGCACTTGAAGAAGATGATTTACCGCGATTAGTTGCCAATGCTGTAGATAGCGTGGGTCCCAACTCCGGTGACATCTTGGTCTTTCTGCCGGGCGAACGTGACATTCGTGAAACGATCTCCTTTTTGGAGGGGCGTCGCTTACCACATACGGAGTTACTACCGTTACTGGCCAGTCTACCTCCCGGTGAACAAGCTCGTGTCTTTAAGCCATCCACGTTACGGCGAATCATTCTGGCAACCAACGTTGCTGAAACCTCAGTGACAATTCCGGGCATTCGTGTAGTAATTGATTCAGGATTAGCACGTATCAAACGTTACTCCGCACAACGCCACATTCAGACATTACGTATTGAGCCGATCAGTCAGGCCAGTGCCCGTCAGCGTATGGGACGGTGCGGCCGTGTGGGACCCGGCACCTGCATCCGCCTCTATTCCGAGCAAGATTATCAACGGTGCGAAGCACATACCGCTCCGGAGATCAAACGTACAGCACTCGCCGGTGTTATTTTAACAATGGCCGATTTACGTTTGGGACGCATTGAGGATTTTCCCTTCATAGAGCCACCAACGGGTGCCGCCATTCGTGGAGGTTCTCGGGAGCTTTTAGACTTGGGC
>JAFTHG010000286.1 GCA_017457555.1 Kiritimatiellia bacterium
ACTTCGTACACCACACGTCCATCTTCTGCCTTGCAATCAATTGCCAGATCTTTCGCCAAAGCGGCCACTGCAGCCGGATCGGAAGTATCCACACCCTGTTCCAAACACTGCCAGGTGACAATGCGATACAGCGCACCGGAGTCCACGTGCAGATAGCCTAAACGTTTGCCCACTTCCTTGGAAACCGACGACTTGCCGGCACCACTCGGTCCATCAATCGCAATTACTCGTGCTGCGGGATTTTCGCTTGTCATCTCTGTCTGCTCCTCTTCTTGCGGACGGCGCTTGATTTCCGGTTTGACTCCTGTCTGAACCAACGTTTCAATATAACGTCCATCTGCTGTTTCTACTTCCAACAAATAGTCCACCAACAATTCCAACTTGTCCTTGTTTGCGGCAATAATTTCTTCGCCACGCTGATACGCTTCCTGCACCAAACGGGTGACTTCCGCATCAATTGAACGCGCGGTTGCCTCAGAGTGATCCTGTTTCCGGCCGATTTCACGCCCCAGATAAATCTGTTCTTCGTTGTCCCCAAAGGCTTGGAAACCAAAGGTGTCGCTCATACCATACGCACAGACCATCTGCCGTGCCAGGCGTGTCGCCATCTTAATATCCTGTGATGCGCCCGTGGAGCGTTCTCCGGTGTAACACATTTCAGCAATGCGTCCGGCCGTCATCACGACGAGCATATCCTTCATCTCGTTTTCAGTGTGATTCAAGACATCACGTTCCGGCAGGGTCATCGTTGCCCCCAAAGCCCGCCCACGGGGAATAATGGTCACCTTGTGTAAAGGTTCGGTATGCTCCAGAAGCACTTGTGCAAGGGCATGGCCACCTTCGTGCCAAGCGGTAATACGGCGATCCTTGTCGGCCATGGCGTAAGAACGGCGTTCCCGCCCCCACAAGACCTTATCACGCGCCTCTTCCATATCGGTGTGCGCCACAGTTTTACGATTGGCACGCACTGCCAAGAGGGCGGCTTCATTCAGGAGATTTGCCAAATCCGCACCGGAGAATCCGGGCGTACCACGGGCAATGCGTTCCAAATCCACGTCCTCGCCAAGCTTCACCTTGCTGGCATGCACCTTCAAGATAGCCAAACGGCCTTCCGTGGTCGGCAAGTCCACAACAATCTGACGGTCAAAGCGTCCCGGACGGGTCAAGGCCGGGTCCAACACATCCACTCGGTTGGTTGCGGCCATCACAATCACGCCGCTATTTCCTTCAAAGCCATCCATTTCCACAAGCATCGCATTCAACGTCTGCTCACGTTCGTCATGACCACCGCCAATACCCGTGAAACGCGTTCTGCCAATGGCATCAATTTCATCGATGAAAAGGATACAAGGGGCATTCTTCTTCGCCTGTGTGAACATATCACGCACACGACTTGCACCCACACCGACAAACATTTCAACAAAGTCTGAGCCGCTAATGGTAAAGAAGGGCACATTGGCTTCACCTGCAATGGCCTTTGCCAAGAGCGTCTTACCTGTTCCGGGAGGCCCCATCAACAAGACCCCTTTCGGCACTTTACCACCAATCTCTTCAAAGCGTTGAGGCGATTTGAGAAAATCAACAATCTCCTGCACCTCTTCTTTGGCTTCATCAACACCGGCCACGTCTGTGAAGCGCACCTTGGCGTCTTCCTTGTTCATCATCCGGGCACGTGATTTACCAAATGCAAAGGGGCCATCACCGCCACCCTTTACCTGCCGCATAAAGAAGAAGTAAAAGAGCAGGAAGAGCAACAAAATCGGCAGAATGGAGATGAAGACTGATCCCAACCAATTGGATTTATTCTCTTGCAAGGTGCGGACGCCTGCACGTGCCAGGCGTTCTTCCAAGCCAAGCACATCCAGGAAGTTGACCTTAAACGGCTTTCCTTTGGGCTGTGCCGTCGTAGTATCAGTCGCAGGAGGTGGCAACCACACGCCCTGAAGGGAGGTCTCTCCCGACCCTTCACGAACCAGTGTTACCTCTGCTAACGCTGCATTCCCCTTGACCTGACCGGCTTCATCCCGTACAACGCCATGCTCCACACGTTGCCAGAATTCCAACTGCGTCAGCGCAGGTTCTTTCTGACCCAGAGAGAGCCCCTCGGTGCCTCCTTGAAAGAGCGTAATCAGTGAGAAGATGAAGACGGCTAACAAAACCCAGACCATCAATGGCGCACGCCACTGCGGTTTTTTGTTTTGCTCTTCTGGATTTTTCGGTTTCTTATCGGACGTCGATTTTTCGTTTTGCGACATTTTAGCTCCTTTGAACTTCACGTCCCTTTTCTTGCGAGACGAGAATTTCAAACATCTGATCATTTTGTTTTTTGCAGGCTCCCAAAATCAATCCCACACCGTAGGATAGCAACCCTGCCATTGCTAAAAAGCCTGAGAAATTCAGCGTGGGCTGACGCGGCACTTCGCCAATCTTGAAGTATTCGATTAAGACAGGGATAAACAAAGCTGCCGCACAGAGCAGCAACACCGTGCCGACGCACCCAAAGAAGAGTTCCGGACGATAAAAACGGAAGAGGTTAAAGATGGTCTTCAACACGCGACTGCCATCACGCACCGTATTCAATTTGGAAACGCTCCCTTCCGGACGATCGCGATAGTGCACCGGCACCTCAACCAGACTCATCCGCTTATCCAACGTATGAAGCGTCATTTCGGTTTCAATCTCAAAGCCTTCGGCCAAGACCGGACAGCTCTTCACAAACAGACGGCTGAAAGCACGGTAACCCGTCATCACATCATTCACACGCTGCCCCCACAACAAGCGAATCAGCGTACAGACTAATGTGTTGCCAAAATTATGTCCGGGGCGCTTATTTTCCTGCATGTACGTCGACGACAAACGGTCACCATTAACCATGTCGGCCTCACCCGCCAAAACCGGCTGAATCAACTTATGCACTTCATCTGCCGGATAGGTATCGTCAGAATCCACCATGACATACACATCGGCATCCACTTCCTGAAACATGCGACGCACCACATGGCCCTTGCCCTGCTGTGGCACACGACGCACTAAAGCTCCGGCCGCAGACGCCAAGTCTGCCGAACCATCCGAACTGTTATTATCATAGACCCAAATCTCTGCATCAGGCAATTCCGCACGAAAATCCCGAACCACTTTCTCAATCGTAAGGGCTTCGTTATAGCAAGGCAACAAGATGGCAACTTTAGGCATGTTCGTTCTCCTTAAAAATGAACTTCTATTATAACATAACTTTCCCCATACTCTGCCTATTGAACAACAATTTTATGTGCGCGCGTGATGTGTCATAGTAATGTGCACCGAAGAAAAATCCAGTTATGTCACACTATTGCTCCTATGTGTCATTTGAATGTGCACCGAAGGAGCTACGCCATGACAGCAAAAACAACGAGG
>JAFTHG010000287.1 GCA_017457555.1 Kiritimatiellia bacterium
CGGCAAGGCGTATGTGACCTTTACACAGGCTAAAAAGGTCGTCATCGGTAGAGATTGCCGTCCGCACTCGATTCCCTTGCAGGCGGCTTTGACTCGTGGTATTACGGAGATGGGCGCTGATGTCATTGATATCGGCGAATGTTCCACCCCGATGAACTACTATGCGAATGGTTCGTTGAAGGCGGAAGGCTCGATTATGATTACAGCCTCGCACAATCCTGCCGAATGGAATGGATTTAAGCTCTGCCGTGCGGATGCCGTGCCGATTTCCGGCGTAACTGGCATTGAAGACATCGAGCAGATTGTGAAAGCGCAGACCTACAAGCCGGTTGCAGACACGGTGGGTTCTGTCAGCACACAGGACATGCTGCCGGCTGACAAGGAGCATATCCGCCCGGTGATGAACTTCGGCCGCCGTCCAAAATGAGCCATTGACTATGCCAATGGTATGGGCCTTCCGGAAGCCAAGACTTTTGAAGATGACAGTGACCAGACACGACTCTTTGGTGACATTGATGGCAGCTTCCCCAACCATGACGCCAATCAGCTTCACCACGCCACGTTGGTGGATTTGCAGAAGGTGGTGCGTGAAGGTCAGTACGACTTTGGTGTGGCATTTGATGGCGATGCTGACCGCGCAGGTTTCTTTGATGAAAAGGGTGACATTATCCCGATGGATTTGATTACGGCTTTGATTGCACAGGATGTGCTCTGCCGAGAAAAGGGCGTCATCTTCTACGATCTGCGCTCGAGCCGTGTGGTGAAGGAAGTCATTGAAGCGGCCGGTGGTGTGCCGATGATGAGCCGCGTGGGACACGCCTTCATCAAGGCCCAGATGCGCGAACACAAGGCCATCTTCGCCGGTGAACTTTCTGGTCACTACTACTTCCGCGACAACTATGTGGCAGAATCCTCCTCCATGGCTGTGATTGCGCTCTGCAACATCGTGACCCATTCGGACAAACCGCTCTCCGAACTCATCGCACCGCTCCGCAAGTACGCCTGCTCCGGTGAAATCAACACCAAGGTCGCTCGCGATCCTCAAGAGATTCTGGCCGAAATCAAAGCCAAGTATGCCGATGGTAACGTCTTTGAACTGGATGGCGTGAGTGTTGAGTATCCCACATGGTGGTTCAACGTCCGCTGCTCCAATACCGAACCGCTCGTGCGCCTCAATCTTGAAAGCACCAAGAGTGTTGAAGAGATGGAAGCCAAACGCGATGAAGTTCTCGCTCTGATCCGCCAGTAATTTGTTTCAGTTCCGGCCGTATGGGGGTCCCCCTACGGTCGGTCTTGTTTTCTCATTTGGAAAGTTACGTGTTATGATTAATCAAAACGTTTACGACGAATTACTTCAAAAGTATCAGGCTCATTACGGCAAAACTCCGGAAGTCGTTTCCTATGCACCGGGACGTATTGAGGTGTTGGGCAACCACACCGACTATAACGAAGGCTATGTCTTCTCGGCCGCTATCAATTATGGCACCTTCTTTGCCATTTCCCGTAATGACAAGGGCGTCAATCGCATCGTTGCTGGCGACTTGATGCATGAAGTTACCTTCCCGCTCACCGGCGCAACCGCTGTCACCGAAGACACGTGGGCCAACTATGTGATTGGCACTGTAGCTGGTTTGAATGCTGTCAAAGCGCAGGATACGGGCTTTGATGCTATGTTTTTGGGTAATGTGCCGATGGGCTTCGGGCTCTCTTCTTCTGCTGCGCTTGAAATGTGCACGGCCAAGGCGGTTTGCAAGCTTTATGACATCACTGCTGACAATGTGACACTGGCCAAGATTGGCCAAGCCGCTGAACGCGACTACGCCGGCTGCCCCTGCGGTCTTCTGGACCAGATTTCCTCCCTCTGCGGCGTGGAAGGCATGCTCGTGAAGACGGACTTCCGCACGCTTGACATTGAAACCGTGGATATGGGGCCCTCAGTGTGCTTCCTCATGTGCAATCCTCATGCCAAGCATGCACTCGTGGATGGTCAGTATGCCACGCGCCGTCAGGCCTGCGAAGATGCCGCTGCCTACTTCGCCAAAGTGCTCCCCCATCCCGTAGCCGCCCTGCGCGATGTTTCAATGGCGGAGTGGACCGCTAACAAGGATGGCTTGGACCCCATCGTTGCCAATCGCGCTGCGCACCCCATCGGTGAAGATGAACGCGTTTTGGAAGGTGCCAAACTGTTGGAAAAGGGTGACCTTAAAGCCTTCGGTCAATTGCTCTTTGCCTCTCACGAAAGTTCGCGCACAATGTTTGAAAACTCCTGCGAAGAACTGGATAACGTGGTTGCAGTGACCAAGACCGTTCCGGGTGTTCTGGGTGCCCGTCTCTCTGGCGGCGGTTTTGGCGGCTCGGCAGTTGTGTTGGTAAAAACTGAGCAAGCCGATACCGCGGCTCAGGCTATTGCAGCAGCATATGAAGCCAAGACTGGTAAGACCTGTGAAGTTTCAAAGATTCAGCCAAGTTTGGGTGCGACAATCGTCTTCCCGGCATAAACGTGCCGCACCATCTCAACAGGTTTATACCTTATAAAACAAAGGGTCACCCACATGGGGTGACCCTTTTTCAGTTCAGATTGTTACCCAGTTGCGTGACGTCTACGACGTAATGTCATCCAAAACAGACACGACCGTAGCCATAACAACGGCTTAAAAATCCTCTTCGCCGCGCAAGTACGGATTGTATTTCAGCTCCCATTCCATTGTGGAGGCTTCGCCATGGCCCGAGAGAATCGTTGTTTCAGGCGGTAATACCTGCGCCAAGGTGTCTAATGAGCGA
>JAFTHG010000288.1 GCA_017457555.1 Kiritimatiellia bacterium
CATAACAACCTCTTTCAAGTGCCAATGCAATCTTTTCTTCCACGTTGTGGTCAATATCAATGCGCTCAGGCGTCAAGCCTTCGCCCTTAATGATTTCCAAAACGCGCTTAATCCCCTTCAACTTATTGAAGTGCGGCAGATGCAAAACTACCGGCATTTTGCGTTCTTCTGCCATCCGTAATTGGCGAACCAGCGCGTGTTCTTCATTGGGTGTGATGTTATTGAAACCGATTTCGCCCAAAGCCACACACCGGGGATGGTCCAAATATTCCCCCATCCCATCAATTACTTCATCAGCGAGGGCGCGATTTTCAGCCTCTTTAGGATTCATCCCAATCGCACTCCAGTGATCAACGCCAAAACGTGCAGCTCGCTGGTGCTCAAATTCAAGTGACAATTGGAAATAGTCAAAGAAGGTCCCCGCATACCGACGGTTTGCCCCTTGCCAGAATGAGGGCTCTACGCAAACGCGAATTCCCTTTTCGCGCATAGCCATATACTCATCGGTCGTTCGGGAAATCATGTGAATATGCGGTTCAATGATTGGTTTCATTACTCATCCACCTTAGAATTAAAACATTATCCTACCCACTTTTTAAATGCAGGCAGTTGCGTCAAAAGAATCATTATCCCCCAAGATACGAGCAGACCTGACATTGCCGAAAACGGCACCAGCACTGCTGATGGGAATATTGTCTGAAAGAGAAAATAGGTCCCTGTTACAAAGACGTAGTGCATACAAAAGATACCAAAGCCATGTCGCGCAAACGATTGTAACGGTACAATCGTCCATTGGGGAGTCTTCTGAATTTGCTTGAACATTAAAAAGACTGCAGCAGACATCATTGCAACGGGCAACGAACAGTACCACCAAAAGTATTCAGCCATTTTCCACGTAAAACCAGGTGTATTCCAAATCCAATGCGTACCATAATAGACTACTACATAGCCCGTAATCAGCAAGGGCAACGCGATGAGTAGCGTTCGTTTCAACGACAGCGTCACCTCTTTCAGCACGTGCCCCAAGACCAAATACCCAATGAATCCGGCAAACATATGCAGACCGCTGTAAGTATTCCAATCACACACCCCCAGAATGGGAAATGCTTCAAAGGTTGTCATATGCGCCAAGGTAAAACCTGCATTGCCTGAAAAACGCATCACGTAGTCTGCAAAAAAGGCACTTCCCCACGTCGTTTGCATAACACCATAGAGCGCAAGTGGCCAATACCATGCCAACAACGTAACACCCCAAATCCCCAGAAAGGTCCACTTGGCCCGCAGTGTTGCCTCACGCAACCACGCAGAAAGCACCGGCATAAAAAGATACAACCCGATCAATAAATAGATGTACCACAATTGCACCGCATACTGATTGAACTGAATCAACGATAAGAAAAACGTGCGGATGATACTTACCGCATCCGTATGAACCGGTGCTGCAAAGGGGAAAAAGACTCGTTGAATCGCCTCTTGCGAAACGCCAAGTTGATGTAAGCCCCACGGCAGTGCCGAATAGATCGCATTCCAAAAAAGAAACGGTAATAGGACTCGTTTAATCCGTTTGTGATACATACCACCAAAGGACTCTGTCACCGGCAAAAGCAACATACCGGTCATCATCACAAAAAGGGGTACACACACGCGGATAAATGCACCGTAAAGTTCAATCCACGTCTTATCTTCCGGCTGTCCAAAGGCCGACAACGGGTCACAGGCATGGCATGCACACACCAGAAAGAGCGCCAGAACGCGCAACCATCCTATCCAGGGGATAAACGGCTTACTATCCGTCATCATGTTTGACTGTGCGGCCATACCAAATCCTTACCCTTCACGTTATTGCGCCGGAGCATACGGATTACGCACTCCGTATGTCTTTGAGAACTGTGCAATGCGCTGAAGCAATTGGTTCGAGGGGTTCTCCGCATACTCGGCCAAGAGGTCAAACATCGCACGTTCCGCCCATGCCTGACGCAAATTCAGCGTATCTTTTGTCGCATTTTTCAGCGTAAAGGTAAAAACTGCGTCATACGAATCCCCTGCGGAGCGCCCCTTTAACTGACACGTCAATTCTTCAACACCACGTGGCACGCGCCCATAGAGCGTCAAAGCCCGGTCGGCATAGAGATTGGTCAACTTTTTCGGGTGGATTTCTCCCCCACTCTGCGTTGCGAAAACAATTGACAAATCCTTCATGACTGGGTTGCGGATTGATTCGTAAACAGGGGTCAATTCCTTCTCAATAGCACGGACATTCCCCGAAGCCGAGGTGTTTTCGCCACGGTTGGCATAGCACAACATATCCAAGAAGTAAGGATTGGTTTGCTTAATACCAAAGGTATACACCGAGATCTGCCCGCCATTCATACGTGAGAACTCACCGATGATGCGTGTCGTTTCCGTCACCCCTACCGTCGGCTCGCCATCCGTCACGACAATCGCAATCAGTGGACGGTTCGGATCTCGCGGCAGGGTCAACAGATCCTGCAACAAGAGAAAGAGGTCCGTATTACCCTTAGCGCGCAGCGAATTAACGAAAACTTCTGCCTTGGCATACGTAGTCGGATCAAAGGTCATCCAAGTTCCGGACGGTGTCAGCGTCACATCACGGAAGGCAAAGATGTTGAAGCGATCCCCCACACGGAGCGTACGGTAAAGCGCCGCTTTCATTGCTTCCTTACTCTGTGCCAAACGCTTGGTGCCGATTGACCCCGAGATGTCCTGAATGAAGATGACATCCTTGCCCATAATCGGCAATGGACTCTCCGGGCGGCGCACAATCGCCAATCGGAAGTAGGTGTTATTGGGGTCTTTGGCAGTTTCATACGAGGTCAAGGCCAGAGATAAACGGTTGTCAATCGCCTGAAAGTCCGTAAAGGCTGAAATCTCACGCACGGTAGCATCCAATGCCGCCGTGGTCAGTGCATTTGCCTGTTCCACTACCTCATCTGCCACTTCCGGCAATGGGTCTGCCGTTTCAGGTGCCATTGAAACCATCTCCGCCGAGGCCAATTCTGCCAATGCGCTCAACGACACCTCTTCCGAAATCGGTGGCAACGAGGGCATGCCACCCATAGCGCCCAGGGTCAACACCTCTGCCATCTCCACAGAGGAGGCCAAATCGGGAGCATCCGGCACACGCGTAATCGTCTGATCCACGATCCACTTCGGATCAGGATTCATTTCGCGGGTCAGATCGGTTTCAGGAATCATGGCCACTTCCTGACGTGCCAATGCGTCACTGAACTGCGCCGTTGGTGCTTCCGGAGGTAAAAACTGCTTTTCCAGTGGCATCACTTCTGCCTTGGGAATAGAGGGCAATGCCGGCAATGGCACTGCGACATCTTTCACCTTTTCCGGCAACGTTTCAGCGGCAAGCTCTGCTTCCGCTGCCATATCCGGCGCTTGTTCAGAAGCAGCCTGCAACAATTCTGTCTTCTGCAGGAAGGTTTCAATCCGCACCGGCGGCAACGTTTCCGGCGTAATGTGTGCCCGCTTTTCACTGCTGCTTGTCCGCACACCGACATCGCTGCACAGATACATCAGTGAAAAGTGGATTACGACGGAGAAAACCACGGAGAAAAACAACACAAAGGAGTGTTGTCCCAGTGATAGTCCATTATCTGCTCTTGATTTCATGCAACGTCTCTACGTCTTGTCTAACGAACTTAACGACCGCAACAATTCTTGTACTTCTTCCCGGAGCCGCAGGGACAGGGTTCATTCCGTCCGACTTTCGGCGTTGCGGCCTTCACAGGGGCGATCGGTTCAGCCTTGGCGTTCAAGGATTCCATCAGCGTTTCCAAGGAACCATCACCATGCGGTTGGGGTTCCTGCGGGCGCGCTTCTGGAGCAGGTTTTGCAAATCCCGGCACCGTCACGGTAAACGAAGCCGATGGAGTTGCCGGTTGTGGCGCAGGGGCCGGCTTCGGCTGCGCGGCTGCTGTCAAATCCCCCAGGTCACGGTGAACCGTCTGCACGCGGCGCGCCATCCGTTCACGCATAGCGAAATAGGCTTCAACATTCGTCGTGGTCGTAAATGCCGCGCGCACAATGCCAGCCTTAATCGTTCCCATCAATTCAGTGAACATTTCAAAGGCTTCGCGCTTGTATTCCACCAGCGGATCA
>JAFTHG010000289.1 GCA_017457555.1 Kiritimatiellia bacterium
ACGCCATGACGATAGGCGCGGGAAGAAACACCGTGCATGTGGAAGCAGGTGCGAGCATCGGCAACCTGCTCTTGGCTGCCCCAGGCGCAACCGTAACAGCCGATGGCACCGTCCAGAACGTGACCCTGACGGAGAACAGCACGGACGTGAAACTTGACGGCGCGGGTATCCAGCAAAGAATAATAAACGCCAATGCGCTCAAGGTCGGGAATACGGCGGATATAACTTTGAAAGTCAAACAGTGCGCCATCATTCCGATCAAGTGCGGGAAAAACGCCAACGTGACTGTGAATGTGACGATCACTCCCCCCACGGCAGGGACGCCCGTTATCCAGGGCCTGGACGGCGCGTTTGCATCCGCAGGCAACGGTCAATACACCGCTTCGCTGGAGGACGTCGCCTTCCGCAAATTCACGGTGGTGATCAACGCGAAGGAAGATATGTCTTTTTCTATAAGCATGACGGGAATTGAGGCCGACGGCGAGGAGACAGATGATTCTGCAAATCAGCAGGAAGTCGGGAACGCCGCAGAGAGCGGCGAAAACACGGCACAATCCTCCGGGCATACGCACGTTTGGGGCAACTGGAAGCAGACCAAAGCCCCAACCTGTACGGAAAAGGGCGCGAAAACCCGCGCCTGCCAGGTGGAAGGCTGCGGCACAACCCAGACGTGGCTTGTGGATGTGATCGCCCACGATTGGGACACCTCTGCCTGGATCACGGATGGAAGCAAGCATTGGCATAAGTGCAAAACGCCTGGCTGCACTGCGATAACGGACGAAGCAGCCCATTCAGGCGGCACCGCCACCTGCCAGGCCAAGGCCAAGTGCGCGGTCTGCGGCGAGGAATACGGCACGCTGGGCGAACACGATTGGGACACCTCCGCATGGAGCACGGATTGTTACAAGCACTGGCACAAGTGCAAGACACCCGGCTGCTCCGCGATTACAGACGAAGCAGAAATCCCCAGCGAGGAGTATGGAGAACCGCTGAACCACGAAGGGCCGTTCACCCTCGTTTCCCAAACGCCTGCCACCTGCGTAAGCCCGGGCCTGACGCTTTCCAAGTGCGAAGCCTGCGGCAAGGAGATTCGGGAAGAAACGCCCATCGACCCCAATGCCCATAATAACCTGTTGGCCGAGCTGATCCCCGGCAAGGCCGCCACCTGCACCGAAACCGGCCTGACCGATGGCGAACGGTGCCCGGACTGCAAAGCCATCCTGACAGCGCAGAAGGAAATCCCCGCGCTGACGCACGACTGGGGCGAATGGAAGCAGACCAAAGCCCCAACCTGCTTAGAAGCGGGCGACGAAACCCGAACCTGCAAGCGTGACGGCTGCGGCGAAACCGTCACGCGGCCTGTGGATGTGATCGCCCACGATTGGGACACTTCTGCCTGGATCACGGATGGAAGCAAGCATTGGCACAAGTGCAAGACGCCCGGCTGCACTGCGATAACGGATGAAGCGGCCCATTCCGGCGGCACGGCCACCTGTAAGGAAAAAGCTGTGTGTGATGTATGCAAACAGCCCTATGGAGAGTTTGGCGAACACAAGATGGAAATAGTCGAACCCGCTGTGGAGCCGACCTGCGAATCCCCTGGTATGACGGCGTATTACCGTTGCAGCGTGTGCGAAGAAGCAGAAATCCCCAGCGAGGAGTATGGAGAACCGCTGAACCACGATTGGGCCGAAACCCTGACCCAGGGAGATACCACCCACTATTATGCTTGCTCCCGCTGCGAAGCAAGAAAGGACGAAGCGCCTCATTCCGGCGGTACTGCCACCTGCCAGGCCAAGGCCAAGTGCGCGGTCTGCGGTAAGGAAGACGGTGAACTGGCAGACCACGATTGGGACACCTCTGCCTGGATCACGGATGGAAGCAAGCATTGGCACAAGTGCAAGACGCCCGGCTGCACTGCGATAACGGATGAAGCGGCCCACTCCGGCGGCATGGCCACTTGCCAGGCCAAGGCTAAGTGTGCGGTCTGCGGCGAGGATTATGGCGAGAAGAGCACGGGAAACCATGCGGGCGGAACAAAGAAAGTCTATTACACTGAAGGCGATACGGGCTATGAATACTATGTTGTCTGCCTAAGCTGCGGCGAAAAGACCGGCGAAACCGGCGTGACGCCTTATGATGATGAGACCTTCGATCCCAGCACAGGGGAATGGGATTATGGTGAAATCCTGGTGCCCGGCTCGTGATCCAACCGGTAAAAACGGCACATCAATCGCTGTAAAAACGACTGAAGCATCGAAGGCCGCTGGCGTGATCTGTTCGATCATTCCAGCGGCTACTTTGCTTGATGGGCATGACGGCTTGCGTTGACAGCAATGATAATCACAAGGCGGTCTCCGCCCGGCAGGTGCGGGACGGGGAGGATGAAACGGAATTGATTAAAATTGTTGAGAGAAGCAGAAAAAGGCAAAGAAAAAATCGCATAATCACAGTAGATCAGACGATTCTTTGTCCTTGAATCCCTCGCACTACGGCACTTCTCAACAAGTGGAAGAACACGCAAAGCACGGGTGAGTGGTTGAAGATCGAGCATATCGTTTCCGAAAAAATGCTTGATACCGATTACGTTAATCTTGATGATACGCATACTGCCGAAATGCTGTCATCCATCCGACAGAGCTTTAACGGCGGTGGTTGGGGTCTTGCCAGAGTTCTTGAATGTTGCGGAGAGCTTTGCTCCTCTGTTTTCACTCTGCTTGGCGGTCTGGCACTTACGGTTTCGCTGTTTGTGATTAAAGTTCCGGCTACTGAGGGCGAAATTCTGCTGAACGGCATTGATATTCGCAAGTACAATTATCGTGAATACATGGACATTTTCTCCGTTGTGTTCCAGGACTTCAAGCTGCTCAGCTTAAAGCTCGGAGAGAACGTTGCCGGTAAGGTTGATTATGACAAGGATCTTGTCATTGACTGTCTTGAAAAAGCAGGATTCGCAGACAGATTGTTCAGCGTGGATAGAATACCAGATACCTACGAAGATTCAGCTTGCTATTGCTCAACGTGAGGCAGACAAACACAATGCTGAGCAACCTTCCACAGGCGGAAAAGGCACATCTGTACCCGACCTGTAACACAAGAACAGCACCCAACGAA
>JAFTHG010000290.1 GCA_017457555.1 Kiritimatiellia bacterium
AGAAGGTGCCACATTACTACAACTACGATTTGATGCGAAAACTTGCCGGCGACAAACAGATGACTGATGTTTGGCGTATGCCTGCAATCGCTCCATGGGAAAAAAGTTGTGGTAAACATCCAACGCAAAAGCCATTGGCGTTAATGGTACGAGCATTTTTAGCAAGCACAAAGGAAAATGCACTTGTTTTGGACCCATTTGCAGGGAGTGGTTCTACTGGAATTGCAGCAAATCTAATAGGGCGACGATTCATAGGAATTGAGCGCGAGCGGGAATTTGTTGAAATGGCTGTGAAAAGACGTGAACAGATGGATACAATGGGCGCGGAATGGGCGGCGAAAATCAAGGACATAAGCATTTTACGAAATATGATTTAACGGCACGGTTTTGTTTTTTGGATGGCGATTCTGGTGACTTTAGGGGCATCGGAATCGTTTTTGTGTGGTAAGGGGGTGTTTTTGGGCTTGTTGTCGGGCTGAAAGTGGCGTTTCTGTGTAGAGTATGCTATCCTATTAAGAAATGGAAAAGACTCAAAAACGCTTCTTTGATCGCTTGGATTGGCGGGCCTTCTGGTGCTGCTTCGGGGTGGCGTTTGGCGTCTATCTGGTTTCGTTGGGGCCATCGGTCGGTTTAGAGGATTCCGGGGAGTTGGCAACGGCGGCACAGGTTCTGGGGGTGCCGCATCCGCCGGGCTATCCGCTCTGGACGATGATCGGGTGGCTTTTTTGCCGGCTTTTTGGATGGGTGACGTGGCAGGGTTATGCCAATCCGGCATGGGCGGTGGCGCTCTTTTCTGCGTTGTCGGGAGCCGTGGCAACGGGGCTGATGGCGTTGCTGGCGGTGCGGTCAGGTCGGGATTTGCTGCAATCGGATGAATCCTCGGTTCAGGAT
The DNA here is from genome assembly GCA_017457555.1 of Kiritimatiellia bacterium. GTDB lineage: Bacteria > Verrucomicrobiota > Kiritimatiellia > RFP12 > DVOR01 > Spyradenecus. The sequence goes on from JAFTHG010000290.1 coordinate 892, forward strand.
GAATCGCCGAACCGAACCACGTGGTGTGCGTGGTGGGGTGGTGTCAGTGGCAGTTTGTGCTTTGCCTTTTCGCCGGTGATGTGGTCACAGGCGGTGATTGTGGAGGTGTATGCACTGGGCGCGCTCTTTATGGCTCTGGTGATGGTGTTGGCGTATCGGTGGTTGCAGCAGCCTTCCGGGCGCACGCTGGTGTGGTTGGGCCTTGTTTTTGGTCTGGGACTTACGAATGATCAGGTGTTGCTATTGGCGGCATTGCCGATTGCGCTGTTGATTTTCTGGCGTGAACGGCGTTTAGCCTTCTCCTTTATCGCTTGGGGCATTCCGCTGGGGCTGACGGTGTATGGGCTGATGTTGGGGGCGTTACCTTCGGCAGATCTCTTTTCAACGCCGGGTGCTCCGGTGATTTTACGGCCGGAGGTGGTAGGGGGTGAGGGGGCACCTTTGGCACCATGGCCCTTTTATGTGTTGATCGGGGCGGCGGTGCTTAACGTGATTGCGGCGCTTTGGGCGGCCCGTTCAAAGGTGTGGACGCGCCTTGCCATTGGCGGAGTGGTGGTGCTCTTGGGTGTGTCGGCACTCTGTTGGGCACCAGATACGCTGCCCGGTGGTTTTCAGGGCACACTTTATCCTTTCAGTAAGGCGTGGGTGATTCACGTGGTGGCACTGGGCGGTTTGTGGTGGTTGTGCCGGAAGACGGAGCGGGAGCGCTCGTTTGCTCTGGCGGTGACGGTGGTTCAGATGACGCTGCTGGTACTCCTGCAACAGGGGCTGATGCGTGGGCTGGTGCATCCGACAACGGGGTGGTTCTGGTGGGGAATCGGTTGGAATGTTCTGCTTCTGGTTTTGGCGTGGCGGTGGTTGCCGTATGGGCGTCAGGTGGCAGGGACGCTTCTGGCTGCCGAACTCGGCGTGTCGGTTTATGCGTATATGCCACTGGTGTCCGACCTCTTGAATCCGGCCATGAACTGGGGTTATGCGCGGACGTGGGATGGGTTTAAGCACGCCATTTCCCGCGGTCAGTATGAAGCGATTTCGCCAGCCTCTTTCTTCTCGATGCAGTATGTGACGCAATTGTGGCGCTATGTTGAGGATTTGCGGTTGCAATTCTCCCTGCCGGTGGTGTTGCTTGCCGTGGGAGGGACGGGAGCTCTGGTGGCTCAGGTGTGGCGCAAGCGGATGCGGTTGGCACTGGTGTGGATGGGGTGTACGCTGCTCTTCTTTGGCGTGATGTCGGCGTTGCTGGTGGCATTGGCCAATCCCTCGGGTGATCTTCAGGATGGTTTTATTCAAAAGGTGAAGTTCATTTCATCGCACGGCGTCTTTGCACTGTGGGTGAGTTACGGCATTGTGATGGGGATATGGATGCTGCTCCGGAAGTTTGGGAAGGTGGGCTTCCGGGCAGGTTGTGTTGTGGCGTGTCTGATTGCGATCGTGCCGGTGATTGAGAATGAGGTGAATGCTACGTTGATTCACCGGATGGGCGCAGCTGAACAGCGTGGGCATGATTTTGGGTGGCAGTTCGGAGCGTATATGCTTGAAGGCGCGGCGGCAATCCGTCCGGAACTCTCCGCCGATGAAGAACCCTTGCCCGATCCCTTTTATCCGCCACCGATGGATGCTCATGCGGTGCTCTTCGGCGGCACGGATCCGGGACGTTTTGTGCCGACGTATATGGTGTATGCTGCCGGGTATCGGCCAGACATCTTTGTGCTGACGCAGAATGCACTCGCTGATCCGACGTACATGAATGTGGAGCGTGACCTTTACGGTGATCAGTTGTGGTTGCCCACCGCAGACCAAGTGCGTGATGCCTTTGTGAACTACGTGGATGAAGTGCAAGCCGGGAAGCGGACGACACGGGGCAAGGTGGTTGAAGAAAATGGCAAGATGCGGATTACCGGTGCTTCGGCAGTAATGGATATCAATGATGCTTTAACGCAGGATATTGTGGCGCAGAATCCTAACACGTTTTATGTGGAGGAGAGTTACGCCATTGACTGGATGGCATCGTATCTGGTGCCGGCGGGTTTGGTGATGCGTCTGGAGCGGACCCAACAGGCGCAATTGGACGAAGGCTTGCCCCAACGGGATGCCGATTTCTGGGACTGGATGACGCGTCGTCTGACTTCACAGCGCGCTTATCGGCGGGATTTTGCAGCGAAGAAGAGCTTTTCAAAGTTGCGTTCGTCCATCGCAGGACTCTATGCAAGCCGCAAGGAATTTCACCGGGCCGAACCCGCCTTTCACGATTCCTTACGCCTTTATCCAGCGTCTTCGGAATCGGTCTTCCGGGCGATTCAGGATGTCTATTTGCCGACAGCACAATTTGATGCAGCACTGCGGTTGTTGAAGGCCTATCAGAAAGCGGATCCGGAGAATACGCGTGCGGCACGGCTGGCGGAGCGGTTGGCTGTGCTCCAAGAGACTTATCAGGATTTTGAACGCCTCTCAAGGCAGGTGGAAGCCAACACCGCCACAACAGCTGACCGGTGTGCGCTGGCTGCCGTTTGCGAAACCCTTGGGCTGAAACAACAGGCGATTGACCAGTGGAAGATCGTCGCCTCGGCGGCTGATCTCTCGGCACGCGGCGCCCGGGATGGTGCGATTGCCTTGCAACGTTTGCGCGCATTTGAAACAGCGTTGGTGCTGTTGAAACGCGTTCCGGAGGCTGCGTGGACCACCTTTTCCGAACAGGAGCTGGTCGCTTCTGCCGGGTTGGCTCAGTCTTACGGTGAGCAGACATTGGCACTGGCTCTCTTTCAAGTAGCACTTGAAAAGGCGCCCGCATCCGGACGGGTCTGGTTGGGCGTGGCCCTTTACTACTACGAACTCGGAAATGAGGTTCAGGCATACGAATGTATGCGGACGGCTGTGCGCTACGGCGCGAGACCGTTGATTGAGGATGATGCTGCTGTAGCAGCGATTTTCCTTCGCCTGATGCGGCGTTTCAGTGCGCCGGAAGGAGGAATGTGATGGATCGTATTCGCGTGGTCTTTATGGGGTCGGCAGATTTGTCGGCCGTAATGTTGGAACGTTTGGCACGGGAAACCGAGACGATTCAACTCGTGGGGTGCGTGACTCAGCCTGATAAACCGGCCGGTCGCAATAAGAAGTTGACGCCGTGCGCGTGTAAGGCCTTTGTAGATCAGATGGGCATTCCCTGTCTGACGCCGAAGAAGGTGAATACGGAAGAGAGCCTGGCGCAGATTGCTGCGTGGCTGCCTGATGTGATTGTGGTGGTCGCGTACGGGCAGATTTTGAGTCGGCGGCTACTGGATATCCCGACGCTTGGGTGCATCAATATTCACTTGTCATTGCTCCCGCGCTACCGTGGGGCCTCGCCCATTCACGCAGCATTGCTGGCCGGGGACAAGGTAACAGGTGCGTCTGCAATGTTGATGGACGAAGGTATGGATACAGGCCCTGTCCTGATGTCGAGCGAAACGGAAATCACAGAAGCGGACACGTTGGAAACATTGCACGACCGTCTGGCGGATTTGGGCGCAGACTTGCTCGTGAAAGTGTTGCCGTTGTGGGCTTATTTTCGCGTGCGTCCGGTGCCGCAGAACCCCGATCAGGTTATCACGGCCTACAAGATCAAGAAGACTGACGGTCTTTTGCATTGGACGGATTCCACTGAAACCATTTTGCGGAAGATTCGTGCCTACACACCGTGGCCCTCGTGTTTTACCTATTGTCCGCCGGATGAGAAGGATAAAAAGAAGAATCCGGAGTTGACAATCGGCAAGATGGTGAAGGTGTTGTCGGCAACGGCAGCCACCGTGAAGGCCGGTGCGGCAGATGTTGTGCCCGGTACCGTGCTGAAAGCAGACAGGGATGGCCTGATTGTTCGCACAGCGGATGGTGCCTTGCAACTCTTGACGGTGCAGCCGGAAGGGGGCAAGCCGATGGATGTTCAGGCATGGTTACGCGGGCATACGGCAATTGTGCCGGGTTTTGTCTTTATCACACCACCGCCTCCACCGGCCGCTCCGATTGCAGCCTACCGCCGTCTGTAATAACCGCATCGGGAAATGCAAACGTTCAACAGATTTTGACAAGGAGGACAGAAGAATGTCAAATCCTCAACGCAAGACGATTGTTATCGGTCATCGCAATCCGGATACCGACTCCATTGTTTCGGCGATTGCCTATGCCGAGCTCAAACGTCAGCAGGGTGTGACCCGGTGTATGCCGGCACGTGGTGGTAAACTGACGCCGCAGACTGAGTATATTCTGCGCCGTTTTGAAACACAGGCTCCGACCTTTATCCCCGATATGTTACCCAAGGTGGAGTATTATCTGCCGGAGGGTGCTCCCGTGACAGTCCAAGCCAATACGGCACTTTGGGATGCACTGGAATTGATGGATAAGAATCGCCTGTCCGCTTTGCCCGTGGTGGACTCCGAAGGTTACTATCAGGCCTTCCTCTCGCACAATACCTTTACGGAAAATATCATCCATAAGGCAGACCCCCATCGTAAGGCGATTATCCCCACCAGCATCAATCTGTTGGCGCATACGCTTCGGGCGCAGCCACTATTGACCTTTGATGGCAATGCTGTGGTGAAGAGTCGTATTCTGGTGGCGGGCTCCACCAAAGAGGCCTTTGAACAGATTTTAAAGACGGAGATTTCCAAGAATACGATTGCAATTATTGAAAATCGTGCCTCCATTTTGAATCTGTGTATTGACTACAAGGTGCGTGCGATTGTGCTGACGGGCGGACAACCCTTCGCCAAGGAACTCTATCAGCGCGCAGAAGCAGCTGGTATTTCGGTGTTGATTTCGCCGTATGATATTGCCAGCACAGTCTATTTGACGCTCTATTCCATGCCGGTCAGTACGATGGCCACGGGTGCAATCAAAGCGGTACAAGCCACGGCTCTGGTGCGTGATATTCAGCAAGCGGTCAAAACCTCGGCTTCACGTTCGCTTCCTGTCGTTGATGAGGCAGGGAAAGTGGTCGGCGTGATTAACGAACGTGACCTCTACAAACAGCCCAATGTGGATGTGATTCTGGTGGACCATAATGAACTCTCCCTTGGCGTCGAGGGGTTGGATCAATTTCGCATCGTAGAGATTTTGGACCACCACAAACTCGGCAACTTCCCTACACACGAACCGATCGAGTTCATTAACCGTGTGGTGGGCTCCACTGCCACCATTGTGGCGTGCCTCTATCAGGAAAGTAAAGCAATTATCTCGCCGAATATAGCCGGGCTACTTCTGTCTGCCATCATCACCGATACACTGGCTTTGAAATCCCCGACAACCACCGATACCGACCGCAATATGGCGGAATATCTCTCCGGATTGCTCAATTTGGACGTGGATGAACTGGCGCATGATATCTTCTCTCATGCGTCGCGTATTGCCGATTTGTCCACCGAAAAGATTTTGACATTGGACGCCAAGCACTATGAAGAGGGTGGTGTGACCTTTGATGTGGCGCAGATTGAAATCAGCTCTGCGGATGAATTGCACGGCCGCTTGCCGGACTTGCTGTCGGGTCTGGAAGAGCATTGCCGCCGTGAAAAGCTCTACTTCACCGCCTTGATGGTGACCGATATTGCTGCGCTCAACTCGGTGCTACTTGTTGCCGGGGACGAACGTTTCATCGGTAAGATTCCCTTCCCGCGCTATGAGAATCAGGAAAATGCCTTCCTGTGCCACGGCATCATGTCCCGTAAGAAGCAATTACTGCCGCTCTTATTGGAACAGTTAGCCTCCGTGACCGGTCGCCGCTGAGGAGTGTTATGGAACTTTTGGTCGCCGAACCGCATGGGATGTGCTCCGGGGTGGCTCGTGCTCTGGAGATGGCTCAACGCGTCCTGGCCGAACACCCCGGTGAAACATTGTGGTGTTTCCATGAATTAGTACATAATGAGCATATCGTGGCTGATTTGCAGGCGCGTGGTGTGCGCTTTGTGAATGAGATAGAAGTGATCCCTTGTGGCGCACGGGTGCTTTTTTCAGCCCATGGCGTCAGCCCGGAGGTGCGCCATGCCGCTGCGGTACGTCAGTTGGAAATCGTGGATGCCACGTGTCCCTTTGTGGCAAAGGTTCATGCAGAAGCTCGGCGCTATGCTGCGGAAGCACTGCCGATTGTCCTGATCGGCCACAAAGGACATGATGAGGTCGTGGGCATCGTTGGCGAAGCCGCCGAACAGATTACGGTGGTGGAATCGTATGAAGATGTTTTAACGTTGCGCGGCCGTCTGGCGCAACGCTCGGTGATGGTGTTGAGCCAGACGACGGTCAGTGAAGCTATGTATGAGGCGCGTGTCGCGGAATTAAAGGCCGAGGGCTTTGATGTGCGCTTCCCGAAGGCATTGGATATCTGCTATGCCACACGCGAACGTCAGCAGGCAGTCCGTGAATTAGCCCAACAGGTGGATATGGTTCTGGTCTTGGGATCACGCAATTCCTCCAATTCCAAACGTCTGGTAGAGGTAGCAGAGAAGGCGGGCTGTAAGGCGGCATTGCTCGCTTCTCCTGCTGAATTGGATACGCTGGACTTGGGTTCTCCCGCACGTTTGGGATTAACCTCCGGGGCCTCTACGCCGGAAGCACTGCTGGATCAACTCCGTGCAGATTTGAACGCCCGTTACAGGATTGAGTCGTAAGAGCCGTGTTCGCCCAAGTTGCTATTGAACAAGTCCCCGACATTCTGTTTACCTACCGTATTCCGGAGGGAATGGAGGTGTTGGTGGGGCAGCGCGTTTCAGTACCATGGCAACGCATCTACCGGTTGGGTTACGTGATCGCACTTACGGAAACCTCGCCTTATCAACCCGTTAAACCAGCCAAGCCGAAGCAGGGCGATCTCTTTGCGGCCGATGATTCCGAGGCTTCGATTAAGGCAATTGCCGCCGTTGATGATGCCCTTCCATACTTTTCTGAAACGATTATCCGCCTTTTGCGTTGGCTTGCCGACTACTATTCGGTAGGTTTCACTCTGGCACTTCGCAGTGCGTTACCGGCTCCTGTCCGAGCACAGGGGGCGAAGGACCGGGAATTACTGATGGTGATTCCGATTACGCCGTGTCCAAAGAATCTGCCACCGTTGACAACTCGCCAACAACAACTCTATTCCGAAATCGTCCGCATTGATGGGGGTCGTCTCACGCAAGTCTGCGATGAATTAGGGACAACGCCGCCCACCGTGAAGAAGTTAGCCGCCGCCGGATATATTCGGTGCGAACGGATGGTGGTGGCGCGCAGCCCTCTTAAAGGACGTATGGTGATGCCTGCGCGTCCGCCACAGTTGACTTCCGGGCAGCAAACCGCCCTGACGGAGATTCTGACGACCGATAAGCCGGTTTTACTCTTTGGCGTTACGGGGTCCGGAAAGACGGAAGTCTATATGCAAGCAATTGCCCGGACGCTGGATGCCGGCCGGGATGCCATTGTGTTGGTGCCGGAAATCTCGCTGACACCGCAGACGGTGAGCCGCTTTGCGGCGCGTTTCGGTAAGACGGTGGCGGTGCTGCACAGTGCCTTAAGCGATGGCGAACGCCATGATGAGTGGCATCGTATTCGCCGGGGTGAGGCGCGTGTGGTGGTGGGGCCTCGCTCGGCGGTCTTTGCTCCCGTGCGGAATCTGGGATTGATGATTGTGGATGAGGAGCATGACAGCGGCTATAAACAGGACGAAAGTCCGCGCTATTCTGCTCGTGACGTTGCCGTGGTGCGCGCGACAATGGAGCATGCCCGCTGCATCTTGGGGTCGGCAACGCCCTCCTTGGAGAGTTGGCGCAATGCGACCGAATTGGGGAAATACACGTTAGTGCGGATGCCGGAGCGTGTCGGTGGGAGTCAATTGCCCTCTGTTGCAGTACTTGATATGCGACAGGCAGACACCGATGGTAAAGGTGTTCCCATTTTCAGTCCACCCTTGATTGACGCAATGCGGAACCGTCTGGAGCGTGGCGAACAAATCATTCTCTTTCTCAATCGCCGGGGTTATGCGCCCACCTACCAGTGTGATCACTGTCAGACGGCGATTATGTGTGAGAAGTGCAGTGCCAAGATGACCTACCATGTGAAGGATGATACCTTGCGCTGTCATCTCTGTGGGGCGTGGATGCGTCCCCCGATGCGCTGCCCATCTTGCGGTGGTCCCACTTTTAATCGTCTGGGCTTTGGGACGCAGCGTGTGGAAGCGGCGCTTCATGCCATTCTGCCATCGGCACGTATCATCCGGATGGATGCTGATAGTACGTCGCGCCGTCACAGTCATGACGAACTCTTGGCTGCCTTCCGGGCAAAGGAAGCGGATATTCTTTTAGGTACGCAGATGATTGCCAAGGGGCTGGATTTTCCCAATGTCACTCTGGTGGGGATTCTGGCAGCAGACCGTTCGCTCGACATCACCTATGATTTCCGTGCCGCCGAACGCACCTTCCAATTGATTGCTCAGGTTTCCGGCAGAGCAGGGCGGGGCACGCTCCCCGGTGATGTGCTGGTGCAAACCTTCCAACCCGATCACCCGGCCATCCGTCTGGCGGCAGCCTGTGATTACGAAAACTTTGCCGCCGAAACGCTCGCCGATCGCCGTGCCGAAGCATTACCACCTTTTAAGAAATTGGCGTGTGTCACCTTTATTGGCGAAGATCTGGCACACGTTTCCGCCGCAGCAGAAGCAGCTTCCCGACGCTTTGAGGCTTGTCGCGGTCTGACGGTTATCCCTGCAATGCCAGCACCTCTGGAGAAAAAAGAAACGCATTGGCGGTGGCAAATCATCCTGAAAGGTGACTCTTCAAAAGGCATTGTGGCAGCGTGTGAACACGTCTTACCCAAATCTCAACGTATCTCCGACAAACTTCGCATCCTCATTGATATTGATGCGGTCTTTTTGTCTTGATGACTGTCGTCTTGCTTACTGCCACGCCCTTGCTTCTCATCGGGAGCATCAGGGGTGGTATGGCCACGGGTCTGGAATTACAGGGATTGCGATTGGCCCAATTTCTGATGGAAGATATAAAAGGTAGGGAATAAAACCTCTGGGGCCGGCATTTGTTTCTGTAAAGCAGAGGTCGCCATTAGGCAGGTAATAGGCGACATTACAGGCTGTCCCTTCTACCGATTGTGTACAGAGAAATTGATGGGCAGGGAGGCTGTCAAGAGCTTGTTCCTGTTTAAAAACTGAAATACGGTAAAGCGTCTTTTCCCCTTCCTCGTCTGTTGTGCTTTCATTTAACTGGTCAATACGACCATAGTAGGACTGATCGTGAGAGAGAAACGAGAAAATAGGATTCGCAATAGACGCACGCAGTTCTGGATGAAGTGTTGCAATTTCTTTTTCTTTAGCTTTGGATACGGCAGTACGTTCAATGGAGGACGTCCCCTGAATAACATAAATCTTCCCGGTAGTTTCATCGGCCCATAGGGAGCCGCTGAGATAGCAATAGCCTCGCCATCCAACGCGTTCGGGGCGTTGACCTTCGGCAAGGTGCTTGGCGATTTGGTTAAGCGTGTCATCGTCAAAGAGGACGGAGAAGGCACGTGCAAACGCTGCCTCATCTTCGATTGCTGGCAGAGGATAAGGACGCACCACTGGATAAACGATATACTTGGCGGCTTCCTCAGCTTCGCGGTTGGCGATATGTTTAAGGGCTTGGAGGAAGATTTCGGCCGGGTCGGTGGGTGTTTCGGTGGTATCCGGGCACGGTGTTGCCGGAGTGGGAGGGGGAAGCGATTCGTTACGAGGCGCTTGTGAGGGTTGGGATTGGCTGAAAACGAGGAAAAGCGAGATATGGATAAGCGTAACAAGCAATGATACTAATGAAAGGATCAGTGCAATTGTCGCAAAACGAGTTGAAGATTTTTTGGAGGCAGACATACTAAAACCTCTGGAGATGAAAATGGATAAGACGCACCAGTAGTGTAGCATATCCGGGAGTCTCTTGCTGAGTGAATTCAAAGTGTACACCTTGGGTGAATAAACCAATCACGCATAAATAAAATTTAACGTGAGGTAAAATGAAAGAAGAAAGCCCTTTAGAGAGCGTTTTGTGCTATACTTTTTAGCGTTTTTTAACAAAAAGGAGTAGCCCTTATGGCAATGGTTTTAGATGATCTCAAAGGAATGGTGGCAGGTACGTGCGTTTCCGGCGGTTTGGATTCGCGCACAATTGCCAAGGTGATGATGGAAGCCGGCGTGAAGGTGATTGGCTTCACTGGTGGCATCGGTCAGCCCGACGAGGCCGACATCAATGACGTGGCCAAGCGTATGGCCCCGACTGGCATTGAAACCATCATTGTGGATTTGCGTAATGAAATGGCGGATGCCTGCTTGGAAGCTATCAAGTGCCAGGCAATGTATGACGGTGGCTACTGGAACTCCACCGGTATTGGCCGCGCTGTGACGATTAAGGGCTTGATTCCCGAAATGAAGAAGCGTGGTGTGCAGGTGCTGGTGCACGGCGCAACGGGTCGTGGCAATGACCAGATGCGTATCGAACGCTACACCAATGTCTTCGCTCCTGAAATGAAGGTGTATGCCCCGTGGCGTGATGCCGGCCTGCTTGAAAAGTTCCCTGGCCGCACACAGATGGTGGATTACCTCGCACAGTTCGGCATTGTTGCCTTTGCTGGTGGCAAGAAGAAATACTCCACCGATGCCAATATGGCCGGTCTCTCGCACGAAGCAGAAGACCTGGAAAGCATGGAAACCTCGATGCAAATCGTGGAACCGACCATGGGTGTGTGGCCGTGGCAGGCACCTGATAAGTTCGAACAGGTAACCATTCGTTTCTCGAAGGGCCGCGTGGTACAGATTAACGGCAAGGACGTGACGCCGCTTGAAGCGATGATGCTCGCCAATGAAATCGGCGGTCGCAATGGTATCGGCATGAAACATGCTCTTGAAAACCGTATCATCGGTACGAAGAGCCGCGGCGTCTATGAAGCTCCCGGTATGGAACTCCTCGGCACCGCCATCCGCTACGTCTATCAGGCAACGATGGACCGCCGCGCCACCTTGTTCTTCACGCAACTCTCCAAGTTGATTACGGATGAAATCTACGATGGTCGCTACTATGATCCGACCTGCTTGGCCGCACGTAACGCTGTCGATACGCTCGCACAGTACGCCAATGGCACCGTGAAGCTGAGCCTCTACAAGGGCAATATCATCTTTGATGCACTCACCGATTGCCCGCACACCATCTACAATGAAGCCGACTCTTCAATGGAAGCCTCTGATGGTGTGAACCCTGTCAGCTCGCAAGGCTTCGCAGAAATTCAATCGGTTGAAGCTCGGATGCTGGCCCTCTCCGGTCAGATTGAAGGTCGCTAAGCGCCTCTTCTCAACGAGAGAACACGCACAAAACACATCGGGTTCGCCCGATGTGTTTTTGTTTTCCGGTAGCACCTCAACAGACATCGCCCCTGAATGCCGAAGTGTTGCGGCATATAAGCCGTTCAATTTCACTGAAACTGATTGCCAGTTTCAGTGAAATTAACTGTCAGTTTCAGTGTATTTTAAATGTTTTTGGAAAAACCTTGAAAATGCGGTGATTGTTGGCGAATATGTTGATTTTAAAGGGGTTTAGCGGTGTTTGTGTTTTCGTTATCGTTCCGGATTATTCCGTATTGAATACCGATAAAGTTTGCCTTATTGTTACACAGTGTGATATCATTGTGCAACAAAAGGAGTAAATAAGCATGACGGAATCTTTGAAGACGACGGACGGTAAGTTTGTTAGGATTGGCAACTTGTTGTACGTGCGCAACGGTCGTTTGTACGGCATGAAGCGTTACGACGGAAAGCTTTACCGGCAAGTGGCGCCAATCCAGGGGTTGGATGCCGTGGATGGACGTAATCGGCCGACGCCTGCTGCGCGTAAGTGGGTGGCAACATGGGCTTCACAGATTGAGAATGACGAATATTTTCAAGCTAAGAAAAGCACTCAATCGGAGCCGTCGTGGCGCGACCTCTTTATTGAATATGAGCGGGCGGCTACCGTCGAGTATAGTATCAACGGTACGCCTTCTCCTTCTACGGTTAATCATGCTATTCTGTCGTGCAAGCGCATGTTGCGGATGGTTGGATTGAGCGATAGTAGTAAGGTGTCTGAGCTTACGCTTGATCGGATGGAGATGTATATCGAACTGGCGCTGGCGGATGGTGCCAAGCCGATTAGTGCATTCGGCAATCTTCAGCATATGCGCAGCCTGTTCGCCAAATGGACGAGGCGAGTGTACGAGAAAAAGTGTTGGGTGTTTGATGTGCCGGAGTTTCCGGAGGCGCGAGGTTCGGTTAAGAGTGGTTGCCGGTATCTTCAACCGCCGGAGGCGTTGCGTAATGCGACGCTGGAATGGTATCGCTCATTAGAAAAGGGATATCCAGAAGCGTGGGTGGCGGCGACTTTAATGCTCCAGCTTGGAATGCGTAACAGCGATGCATTGTTGTGCAGCTGGGATTGGTTCAGGAGTAACGGTGATTTGGCAACGATTTCCTATATCCCTCACAAGACGGCTAATTCAAGCGGCCGTATGGCGCGGATACCGATTAGCCAGGAATTGTTTAACAGACTGAAGGCTGCCGCAGGTGACGGAGATCGCCTGGTTGGCGATGCAAGCG
>JAFTHG010000291.1 GCA_017457555.1 Kiritimatiellia bacterium
AGGGCGGATTTCAATCTGCTCTGCAAGGGAGGCCGCCTGTGTTTGAAGCGCCCGAACCAGAAATTGGGGCGCACTATCTGAGAAGAGGGCTATCCGCAAGGTGTTCATGACTGGGGTTCAAGCAGAATAAAGGTGTAACAACTGCGGAGTGCGGCTACAGCGGCTGTGGCGTTCCGTTCACGCTGAATCGTTTCCTGCACGGCGCGCGCATGGTCAATGCAAAGCGTCGGCGCATGAAGGTGGTAGTGGACAGCGTCCACGAGTTGTTGGGTGTCGGCGTTAATCAAAGCTGCATTCTGATGCGTCAATAAGGTGTTGTACGCAGGGCAGCGTATGGCAAGAATCGCTCGCCCCAACGCCATGACATCCAGAAGTGTGGGCGGTGCCACAATGCCTGAACAGACTGGCAGAAAGACCAAATCTGCCGTAGCAACAGCATCGGTGAAATCGGCAACGTCTACGGGATTGGCGCGGAGATGCAGACGTGCAGAATCGTGTGGAAAGCGTCTGCAGAGGCGTTGCCGCAGATGTTCAATTGCAGCGGGTGTCCCTCCTGCAATCGTGATGTGGATATTGGGGAAGTGTAAGAGATGGGGCAGGGCATCGCAGAACAGGGTCAAATCCTGCAATTTGCCGGTATAGGAAAGGGCTGTGATCCGGAAAGGCTGCACCGTCGCCCGATCTCGCACGGGTGGTGGTGGCAGGGGTGTCAGTGCCGGAAGTGGCAGAGATTGAATGGAGGCAATCTTTCCATAGAGTCCTGACGCGCGCAACTGAGGCACGGTGTAGGTGGTGTCGGTCAGAACAAGGCTGACGGCATTGCGGAAACGCGCCGTTCGCCAACGTGCCCATTTGACCAGATCGTGCCCGGAACTGCTACGCCACTCAAAGACAAAACGCGTTCCAAAGAGCCACGCAATCAACCCGCCCACGCGAATTGCACGGTCGGAACAATGCACAATGTCGTAACGGTGCTGGAGAGAGAGTCGTACGGCGGTAAGCGCCATTGCAACGGTCGCCCAAGCCCGGCGGAATCCAAAGCCGTAAGGCCGCAGGGATCGTGTAAAGGGCACGCGCGAGGTCACGTAGATATGCTCGGCCAGACCGTCCGGCCACGGATCCCCGCCCGGCAACGTCAAGAGGTCGGGCTTAAATCCTGCTTCACGCAAAAGTGCCAGCATCTGAAAGGTGCGTCGTGCGTGCGGACTCTCCGTCCGCAACGCTTGAGAGTAGAGATAGAGCACCCGTGCCATGGCCGCTGGTTCCTTCGAAAGAGCGTGTTAGAGCAAGCGTAAGTGGGCGCCCTGACGCTGTAAATGCATCTTGCGCACCGTCCACGTGAGGTTGAGCTGGGCCGTAAAGGCGTTGATTTGCTTGATGAACGCATCGTCATCATCAATCACAATCGCCACAATGGTCGGCCCTGCACCGGAAATATAGACGGCGATTGCATCGGTCTGCTCCATGGCAAAGCGCATAACATCTTCGCCTTGCGGGATCAATTGCAGACGATATTCCTGATGAATCCGGTCCTTGCAACCCGCCCGAATCAACCTTGGATCGGCACGTTCCAAGCCTTCAACCAAAATCGGCACACGCGACAGATTGTAGATACAATCCGTTAAGGTGTAGGTCTTGGGGAGGGCAGCACGAGCAGCCTCGGTTGGTACACGGACATCCGGCATAATCGCATAGAAACTGACTCGGTCACTGATTGGATAACGGTGCCAGTAAACCAGACCATCTTCAACGATTGCCGCAACAAAACCGCCTAAAATCGCCGGGGCTACGTTGTCTGGATGCCCTTCAATCTGGGTGGCGGTTCGCAAAATCTGCTCGGTATCCATTGCGAGATTGCCCAGTGCATTCGCCGCCATAACACCTGCGACAATACAGGTTGAACTCGAGCCCAGACCTGAGCAGACGGGTAAATCCGTATCAAAAGTGATTTTGAGATTGGGGGCCAATCGCCCATGTTGCGCCAGGACTTGCGTCAACGTGCTGTAAAGTAGATTATTTTCCGGCTTGGCAAACTCCGGCAGACAGCCCTCAATTCGCAGTCTTTCCGGGCAGTCGGTGTCAAAAGTAAACCGGTTGTACATATCAAAGGCGAGTCCCATCACGTCAAAGCCGGGGCCGACATTGGCACTCGTCGCAGGAACAGAAATTCTGAACTTCATTCGGGATCCTTGTATTAACAAGTAGATTATAACAGATTTTACGATAGGATTCGCCAATCGTCACACTGTTTATTCTATTTGTAGTGCCTGCAGTACAAAAGATGACCCGGCGGATATTATTTTAAGTCATGAAAGGGAACGTGGCACTGTTGCGACCGCAGGTTGTGCGTTTACTTTCTGTTACGAAGGAAACGGGCGACACATCCAATCAACGAGAGAAGGAGAAAAATCGCAGGAATGCACCCCTTGTTTTCAAGCTCCATCTGAATCCCCTGCCATTTTCCCTTGGATAAAACGCTGAACCACGCGAGGGCATAACGCCAAGTGTAGACACCCCGAAGTGAAGCGGTGGGCGCGGCAATGGGGTGGATGAATGGAGAGTCAGTAATGGCAGGTGGTGGACAATGGAAGTGAAGCGTATGAAGTGACGTACATCCAACGAAAGCGAAAGCGCCCAGTCGTTGAAGTTTCCCGGGAAGATGGAGAGGACCTGTGAGGCCGGTACAGTCTGAGAAGGCCTCTTGTTCGATTGCAATTAAGGATTCTGGCAGCGTAATTGATGTAAGCGCCTTACAGGAGGCGAAAGTGCCTTCCTGGAGAATCGTGAGATCCGGAGGCAACGTAATGGAAGTCAGGCTGCTACATCCATAGAATGCCCACTTCCCGATAATACGGATGGTCACAGGAAGTGTGACAGCACTCACATTGCGACAGTAACGAAAGGCGAAGTCGCCGATGGCGGCAACCGGCATATTGTCAATGCGTGGCGGGATTGCTAAAACCCCGGTTGCATTGAGATTACATCCCGTGATTACGGCTTCTCCATCACGGATAACATACGTCAAATCACTTACCGATGCGGTAAATGCGTGTGCTGTGATGCAGACCGCAAGTAGAAATGTAAGAAACGGCTTCAAAGATATCCCATATCTAAAGACACAAAAGCGTGTCTTTTGTCTGATTGTTCTCAACAGAGGCCGACCAAAGCCTAACCAGAAAACAACGCAACAGAAAACACGCTCGGGAATACCCAAACGCATCTCCGCAATACGTTTCGTTCTGGTTTCAAAAATGGTCGTTTCTGTTGAACGAAGGTATGCGTAACGCATCTTTTAACGTTTGAGTAGTGTTTTACGCTGATTTACAACGTCTTCACGCCATTCAAACTATGTGCACAAAGTGTACTCTATTTCAGTATGACTGTCAAATCCATTCAATACGACAAAACTCGTAAGGCGGATGCTTGCTCGCACCGGAGAGATTTTTGTGACACCATGTGCCGTGATGGGATAGAAGAATCAGAGAAGTCACGTGCACCATAAATCCTATGCGTCTTGTAATTTTTTGTCTTTTAGGTTTCCTACACTGGCGGTGCAGTGACGTAGCCACCTTTCCTGATTCGATCTGTGAGCCTGGCTCACTCCACGCTGTCAAGTCCTGCGCCGCAGGCACCCTGAACACTGAACACCGAAAACTGGCGCAGCCACCCACGCTGCGCAGCAAGGTTACTTTTTGCAGTTTTGGGCGTGATTTTTGACGATTTGAAAATTTTTCTTGTGAATCTGCCTTTCCCGCTGATTGTGGGCCAAAAAAGGGCATTTTTGCAAAGTTTGTAAAAACAGTATAAGTCTTTGAATGGTAGCGACGTATGCTGAAAAAGGGTAAAATTAAC
>JAFTHG010000292.1 GCA_017457555.1 Kiritimatiellia bacterium
GGGACACATGGACCGGTTGCATTTGACGATTTTGTCTATCGCCACTATGTTGATGGGGAAAGACGAAAAGAACCTGACGAAGAGCGGCTGGCCTATCTTTCTTTTGCAGTATTTGCAGTGACGCATGGAGAACACTACTCACATGCAAAGTATGAGAAGAAACGTATTTCACCAGATGAAAAAGGACATTTCCCCTATGGCACTCAATTAGTCTACCGGATGTCATTAGGCAAAGGCGGACAGACTTTGCATGTATTCGTCTATGCGAATTCAGGTGCAATTGGAAAGGTGTCGGGCTGGCATTTGGGATAAAAAGAAGGCGGCCTCAATTAAAGAGACCGCCGTTAAGGATTACAGATAGGCCGGCTTTTCTGTACGGAGCTGTTTGAGGTATAGCATCCCGGTATGCACCCCAACTGTCACCTACAGTAAAGCACACTTTTAGAAGAAAGGCAAGGAAAAAATGAAATTGTTAGCTGTTTGTTCTCTACTGTTATCCGCGCTCTGCTTGCGCGCGGAGCTCGCATTTAAGTGGACGGTGGAGGTGAGTCAACCGCTTCCGTATGCTGCCGAGGCACTTCAGGGTGAAACCTTTAATTTGGAGGCGAAGGTGGTGCAGTATCGCGTGCCGATGTTGGAGGCGGCCGAGGCGACCTTTTATTATCAGACGCCTGAGATGGAGGCATCGCAGTGGTACACCGTGCCTGCGGCGTGGGAAGCCACCACCGCCACGGCTTCGGTGGCTTTCACGCCTGCGATGGATGTGGGGAGCACCAAGTACCGCTTCTTCTTCGGGATTGAAACCGAGCAGGGAAAGAACTACCGCGTCTTTGGCACGTTACGCCTCAAGGCCAGCCCCGGCTTCTCGCCCGCTACGCTCGAACCCACGGATGTGCGCGCCGAGATGATTCAGGAGATTTTGGAGGCGGTCTTTGAAGAGAGTGATGAACGCTACGCCACGAAAGCGGAGCATGCTGCACTCGCTGTGCAGGTGCAGGGCAAGGCCCCTGCAAGCCACACGCACGCCGACCTGCAACAGTCTGCTACCGTCCTCTTACAAGCCATCAATAGTGAGTCCGAATCGCGCGAGGAGGCAGATGCTGCCTTGGGTGAACAGTTGGGCGCGCTCGGAGCGGAGCTTGAAGGTAAGGCGGATGTGGCGCACACGCATGATTGCTCCGATGTAGAAGGGCTACAGACAGTGCTTGATGCCAAGCAGGATAAACTCACCATTGACTACGCTCTCTCCACAACCTCCACCAATCCCGTGCAGAACAAGGCGGTAAAGGCAGAACTCGATAAGAAGCTCGCGCTGACCGGCGGCACCGTGACGGGTGAGACACTTTTTAGGGGTGGTATCCGCACCGATAGTTTTAAGACGCTCTATGGGACGCCCCTTTTGGAGACGGTGAGCAGTAAAGGGTTTAAGTTTACAGGGCTCTATCAATTTGTGCCCTATCAACAAACGAAGCCCTTTTTTACGGCAGAAAGTGGCACCACGACCCTTGACGTGACCACGGCCAAAGCGACCAGTTTCGTAGAAGATGGTACCGCTCTCTCCGCGAAGTATGCCACCAAAAGCGAGTTGGCCGCCGTACCGACAGTTTCGCAAGACATGTCTGGCATGTCGATTGGTTCATCAAATGGCAAATCGTCTTTTTACTTTCTCTCCGATGGCGGGGTCATCTTCTCAACCACATCTAAAGGGGATACGCGCTCGGCCACGTTAGTGGGGCAAGCGGCCCTCGCTGGAAAGGCGGATGCGCAGCATACGCATGCCTTTGAGGAGATGGCGGTCACCGTCTCTGGTGCGAGCTATCGCTGGCAGTGGGATGAAACAGAAGGCACCTTCGCGCTGGTAGCAGAGTAACAACTCGCAACTCCACTCCCTAACGAGGCCACCTTTCGGGGTGGCTTTTTGTTTGCAGAATTGCAAGCGGTGCGAGAGGTGGCAGAGTTACTCTTTAATAGGTGGCGCGTGTGCGCGATAATGGGCGGCAGTTTCGGTATTCACACAAAAGAGAAAGGAATTCATGATGAGACCAATTAGCGCCTGTATAATCGCACTTTTAAGCATGTCACTCCTGGCACAGGAGGCGCCGCCCTCGCCGTATCGTTACATGCTCATGACCGATGGTGTGGAGGTTTTCCCAAAGGCGACCCTCGCCTCGGAAACGCAGGTGAGTAATGCCACCAATAAGGTGGAGGTGCTGAAGGCGCAGGTCGCAGCGCAACAGTCGCAAGTGACCACGCTCCTCAAGCGCGTGGAGGCCGTGGAGGACTCCATCGCCGATGTGAGTCAGGATGGCGTCTGGGTGCTGGAGGGTTATATCAACTCTATCGGCGTGCTCACCGGCATGCCGGAGTATGATGGCAATATCTCAATTGTGCATCTAACGGTCACCAAAAATGACAATGGCACGCGCCACATGACGCTCTATGCCGCCTTTGACCCTGCGCCCGTCACGGCCGCGCAGGTGGCGATGGTGGGCAATACCTCGCTCGCAGATGAATTTGGCGAGGTGACCTACGTCTGCTCTTATCCAACGACGGTCCCCAATCCCAAGAACGCGGCTGACACGCGCGCTATTTACACCTTTGAAGCCGATTTTGACGGCGGCTCGGGCTTTGCCAAGATTGTGAGCACCGAGGGCGCAGGCGTGGGTGTGGGAGATTATCTCCCGGTAACAGGCGGCCTCTCGATGAATGGCATTCAGGGTGCTACCGCCACCCTCACGGCCGATGATGGCACCGTCCTCAAATTCCTGGGCGGCGTGCTCGTAGAGGCTGAACCTGTGGCCCTGGAGGAATAACGATGAAGCGCGGGCAAATCCTTCTTTTCGTGGCGCTCCTCAGTGCATGGCTCGGCGCGAGCACAAAAACAAATCCTGACCCCAATCCTGACACGCCCACACCGGGCGCGAAGCGCATCCTCTTCGTTGATGGCGCGAAGACGCAGGTCTATCCGCAGACGCTGGGCCTCAAATTGATGGGCGCGCAGATTCTAAAGGCGCTCAAGGATCTTGAAGCGCAGACCGAGAGCCTTGAGACCATGGGTGAAGCCTTAAGCGAAGGCGAAAGCCGTCTTCAATCGGTGGAAGGAGTCATCCAATGAAAACGATTAACCGTGTACTTCTGGCGGTGTGCGCCTCGCTCTTCGCTTGCGCCGCCTACGCCCTCGAAGCGCCCACGCTCATCTCGTGGCAGTTGGACCCCTATGCCCAGCGCACCGAGAATGTCATCGCCGCCCTGGAGCGGGTGACGCCTCAGGCTGATGGTGGGCTGGTGGTGGATGTCTCCTTCTCGCTCGAACCGAGCGAAGCGCCCACGGTGCAGTTCGTCCTGAGCAGTTCGCAGGGAAAGTCCTTTCCGCTCTTGGCTGATGCCGAGGCGTGCAGCTTCCCGGAGCAGTCTATGACGCGTGAGGGGCGCTTCATCTATGCCTACACGCTCCCACCCCTAAAGACGCCTGAAGGCAAACCCATTGCGCCCAACCGTCTCACTTACGTGAAGCGCGCACGCTTCGGGGGGCACTCGGGCGCACGATTGGAGTGTGGCGGTTATGCGGTCATCGTGGGCGATGAACTCTACCTCGGGCGTTCAGGTACCTTTGTGATTGGCGGGCAGGAACTCACCTTTGAGGGCGGCATCTGCGTCGTCCCCTCCACGCTCCAGGAGGAAGCCGCCACCTTTTCGCTGCGCCGCTCCACCATTCCTGAGAATACCGAACGCCTCATCCGTGGCAAGCGGCTCAGCTTCCCTGTCAAACTCAAGGAGGTGCGGGAATGAAGCAGACCGCCCTCCTATTCCTCCCCGGCGCGGTGGTGATCGTCTGCCTCTGCTGGGTGGTAGATTGTACGTCTTATGCGCTTGATTTTGAGTCGTGGAC
>JAFTHG010000293.1 GCA_017457555.1 Kiritimatiellia bacterium
CGGCCGCGGCCTTTTGTTGCATCCGTTGATGATCATAATCACACGTCAGAAGCAGATTTTCAGAAACGTACCCATTGTTAATGAGGAAGGAGGCGATTGTAGAGGCTTCCTTCCACGAACGGTAGGCTTCCACAAGAAGATTGTTTTTATAGAAAATATCACCAGCATGGGCGAAGAGGACAACGGCCTGTATGTAATCTTCTTCCTGATAAGATTCTTCCGCATGAAGACGTGAATCGCAGAGGAGGGGCAAGATGCGCTGCAATGCTTCTGCGGGATAACCGAGCTTGAGAGCAATCATCGCATAGGTGTCGTGTGTGGTACGATCATATTGTTTAACACGACGGATGAGCTGATAGGCACGTTGGATGTCGCCACCACTTTGATAGTGTGCCCAAGCGGTATTGTTGAGTAAATAATCGCATGGTGGAAAGGTGTGTATAATCTTTTCTAAAGCGGCAGGGTCGGGGTGGCTTGTGAGAAAGTTCTCAGTATAGAGAATCTTGGCGACCGCTGTAACGGCAATGTCATCCTGAAAGTGAGCAAATGCAGTGGCCCAGAACTGTGCCGTTTCCTGAGAAACAGGTTGCAGCGTTGCACAAACTGAAAAGGCTTCACGTAAAATCTGCGCAGAAGTTGCCTGAAGGCTACAACAGAATAGTGCAAAGATGCAGAACGTCCATTTCTTTATCAAAGCGACCATGGTGTAATTTCTGAAAGTAGGGGATGTTTGAGATCTTTATCGGAAAGAATCGGTTCAATCTTTAAGTCCGGCCATTGAATTTGCAGGGCAGGATCGTTAAACCGGAGGCCGCGTTCCGCTTGAGGGCAATAGAAGTTGTCACACTTGTAGGCAAACAGTGTGTTATCCTCCAATACTGCGAAGCCGTGAGCAAATCCACGGGGAATAAAGAATTGATGACCATTTTCAGCTGAGAGGAGCGCAGTCACGGAACGACCAAAGGTCGGAGAGTCCTTGCGGATGTCAACCGCAACATCCCAGACGGCACCGCGGATAACGCGAACCAATTTGGCCTGTGCATGGATACCTTCTTGCCAATGCAAACCACGAATGACGCCTCGCATAGACAGGCTCTCGTTATCTTGTACAAAGTGCGTGTTGATACCAAGTGCTTCGTAGGCTTTGGCGTTATAGGTTTCGCAAAAATAGCCGCGTGCGTCCCGGAAGATGCGCGGGCAGATTACTTTGACTTCCGGTATCTCGGTTGGGAAAATTGTCATGACAGAAAGACGGGCGTGAGATTAGGCGTTTTGTTTGGCGATATCAAAGAGATAGTCACCGTAGGTTGATTTTTTCACGGCTTCAGCCGCACGGAGCATATCATCCCGTGTGATGAAACCCATACGCCATGCGATTTCTTCAATACAGGCAATCTTCAATCCCTGTCGATCCTGAATGGTCTTGACGTAGTTCGCAGCATCTTGCAAGGCATCATGCGTCCCGGTGTCGAGCCAGGCAAAGCCACGTCCAAGCAACTGAATATTGAGTAAGCCGCGCTCTAAGTAGGCTTGATTGATATCGGTAATTTCATACTCGCCACGGGCAGAAGGCGTCAGGCTTTCTGCAATACGGACGACGTCATTATCATAGAAATAAAGGCCTGTGACGGCATAATTGCTTTTAGGATGTGTGGGCTTTTCAACAATGGACACAGCCTTTCCAGTATCATCAAACTCAACAACACCGAAGCGTTCAGGATCGCGCACGTAATAACCAAAGACGGTTGCGCCATCTGTTTCCGATGCAGCTTTGAGCATCTTGCGGAAGCCCTGGCCGTAGAAGATGTTGTCACCGAGGATTAAACAAACAGGATCTTTTCCAATAAATTCTTTGCCAAGCACAAAGGCCTGAGCAAGACCATTGGGCTGTTCTTGCACCTGGTAGGATAAGCGTAGACCAATCTGTGAGCCATCACCCAATAATTGTTGAAAGAGAGGCGTTGCTTCCGGGGTTGAAATGATGAGAATCTCCCGAATGCCAGCGAGCATCAGCGTGGAGAGCGGGTAATAGATCATCGGTTTGTCATAAACCGGAAGCAACTGCTTGCAGATTGTCGTGGTTGCAGGGTAGAGGCGTGTACCGGCGCCACCTGCCAGAATAATACCTTTGCGCGCCATCGGTGGGCATCCTTTTTACGGGGTTTGTTTCTTTGCTTCCGGAAGCTTGCGTTTAGGCGGCACAAAGCCGTCTGCACAGACGAAAAGGATTCCATAAAGCATCATACAGGCTGGACTTCTGAAGACCAGATCAATGAAACTATGCGCAACAATGAGCGATGTCGCAACGAGTGCAAAAATGCAATAAGCAGAGATACGATTAAACCACGCACGGTCGGCGACCACATCGTTCAGAGGCACATTCGGGCTGCGAAGTAAGGTGTACCAGAAGGGAATCGCCAAAGCTGCGATACAGGCTAACATCAATCCGAAGCCAACCCATCCGTGTTCCGCTAAGAATTGGAGCGTGTCATTATGAACATTGGCTTGCCCAACACCTTTCCGGCTTTGTAACCACGGCATTTCTTCCGGATTGTTTGTGTCAATGTAATGGATGTTGAGCCAACGGAAACTCCATGCTCCAGCACCAAACCATGGATAGTCGTCCAGTTGCCGGAGTGCCAGAATGCCCTGATAACCTGCTCGCATCAACATTGGGTTCTCAATAAACGTGGCCCAGTCGGTGTCGCCAATCTCCTTCAAGACCGTGTCAATTGCAGGAATTGAACGATAAGAGGGCATCGCAAAGGCTTCTGCATAGCTTTCGGGTGTGGTTGCTGCTTTCATCGCAAGCGCACGCGTTTGATTGGCATTCACAGCGTAGATGCGGAACGCTGCCGTGCCGAGAATAATTATCGCCACCGCAAAAAGCAAAGAAGGAATCGCAATCCGCAACCGCATTGACATTGATCCGAAGTAGCGAATCGGCACATAGAGCGTCGTGAAGATTACAATAGCCAAGGTAAACAAGACGCCTGCACGTGACCCAGACAGGATGGCAGAAATGGCACAAAGAAAGGCTGTGACAATATAGAACCACGGGGGAATACGTGTGTGCTCGCGATGTTCAATCGCCCACAGGAACATACCGATTGCAAGTGTCATTACTGCGGGGAAGAAACATGCGGCATGATTGGGATAACCAAAGGTCGCAAAGAAAAAGGCGTGACTTTCTCTTCCCCAATAAAGGAAGGTGCCATCCACCACATACTGAATAATGCCTGCAATTGCAAGAAGAGATGTCATGGCACAAATAAAGGTGCACATCATACGTTTGCTGTGACGCAATGTGGCATGGCGCAGGGCTAATAAGGCAACGAGTACAGGAGGAAACCACGCCAGTACAGAAGCGGCTTCGTCAGCACGCAGGGAATGCGGAAGCCATGGGAAGGGAATGGAATTGGGAATTCGTAGAAAGGTTACTTGTGTGGGATCATTTGGGGTGCGTGTCAGGAGTGCGACTGTATCCGGATGCCGTAAGCATTCAAAGGCTGGAGAAACCACATCCCATGCTTGTTTAGCAGGGTTCCATTCCAGAAAAGTGTAGGCATTTAACCACTGAATCGTCAGAAAGAGTGTAATGAGGAGCGTAAGCCAGGTTAAAGGATCGCAGCGGATGCTTTTCCAAACGCGAGATCGTGCCTCTAAAAGGGACTCGCTCCGCCGTTGTTCCGGCAGGAGTAGCATGATTTCAAGAATCAGGATGGTCAACCATGGCACCCATGGGGAGAGTCAGTGGGGCACAATACCGCCACCGAGCCAGGTGAATAACGTCAACATCAGTGCAACAAGCACAAAAACAAGTTTATGAACTATTCCCATAACACACTATAGTTTAGCATAGATTGAATCGTTCTTTTCGGTATAATGACTTGGGTTTATGTAAAAAAAGAGATGAAATAAGATGAAAACGATGCTTCTTTAGTAAACAGACGTCAATCACAGTTTTGCAAAGGACGGCTACGATAAGGCAATACGGTACCAAATGTTGCGCTTTTTTATTTTTTGTACTGTTTTAAGTCGCGCAGTTTATTTCTGTGCGCGCTGTTGGTCTAAGATGTTCTGCTTTCCGTGTGAGAAAGCGCTTGAATGGGGGCAGTGATGGTGTCAGTGCAAGGCGCGAATAATGCCGCCTCCGAGCAACCACTCATCCTGATAAAAAACACAAGCCTGTCCTGGCGTGACTAAGGTTTGCGGTGTTTGGAAGATAACGGTGCCATCTGCAGAAACGGTGCATGGCACGGGACGATGGTGGTAACGTGTGACGGCGAGACACGTGACGGGGAAGGTGGGAGTGATAGCCCAATTGATACGTTCCAGACGGCAGGAAGAAACTTCAAGCGCCTCTTTAGGGCCGAGCGTTAGCGTATTCTTCTGGTAGTCAAACCCTACGGCAAAGGCGCGTCCGCCCGTTGCGATACCTAATCCTTTCCGTTGCCCCCGTGTAATCCCGGCCAGCCCTTGGTGCGTACCGATAATATGACCGTCCATATTGATTACATTGCCGGGACGGGCAGTTTCCGGGTGACGGCGCCGTAATTCGGGACGATAGTCACCCTCAGGCAAGAAACAAACATCCTGACTCCCGGAAGCCAGTTTAGTTTTCGCGATTGGAAGATCCCAATGTGTTGCAAGTGAGACCACTTGTTCCCGTGTCATATTGCCAAGAGGGAAGAGGACGGTTTGAAGCACTTCCGGGGTGAGGTCGTAAAGGAAATAACTTTGGTCTTTGGTTGGATCTGCGCCACACCGGAGTGCAACTTCACCCGAATGGGGTTCTGTTCCGATACGGACATAGTGTCCGGTTGCCATTAATCCACCAATCGCTTTACGTAATAGACCAAATTTCAGCCGGGTATTGCAGTTTAAGCAGGGATTTGGCGTTCGTCCATTCGCGTACGCATCGAAGAAGGGTGCAACAACTTCCTGTTCAAATTCACGCCGCAGGTCAAGGATATGCAATGGCACATGGAGTGCGTCAGCGAGGGCAAGTGTTGCAGGATCAGCATGTTCGTGACAGGTTAACATATGCCAGGCGGTGACGTCAAAACCAAGTTCTTGAAGTAGTTTAACGCAGACGGCTGAGTCTACTCCGCCTGAAAAAGCAACACCGATGGACTGTTTGTCAGACATTTGCTTTTACCCTAAAGGGAGTTCCAATTGGCCGGAGATCATCATTTTATTGGCACCTGCACCATCAGAGGTGTCATAGATGCAAAACTTCACGGATGGAAAGCGCCTGACCAAGACGGTTTCAATGTAATCGCGGACTGCTGCCACATTGTGACGGTCGTCATCTGAAAAGCCGATAGAAATGGGGAGACGTAATGCTGCCATACCGGTACGATCCAGGATGGCGACTAAGTGATTGATGAAATCCTGAATGGCGAAGCGTTTAAGTTTTTCACTTGTTTGAGGGCCGGGGACTTCTTCTGCAATACGCGCTTCAAAGGTGGGAGAGGTAATGGCGTGGTAGTGGCAGAGTGAGAGGTAGTGATGAAGCACCTGTGTTTGAGAGGGAAAGGTCTGGACGTGGTCAAAGCAGTAATCATAGCCACGCAGATTAATCAACATAATTTCGCGTTCAACAGGTGTTAACACACGCTCAATAAAACGTAATACGCCCGCTCTTAACGTTTCTTCCTCGTGACCCCGTGCCGTAACAATCGCAAACAGGCGTCCTTCAACTAATGTTTTGCGGAAAGTAGCGAAGCTTGGCGGAGGTTGTTTCTTTCCGGATGCGATTTCATCTAAGGCCAGATCAAGGTCTTGGATGAAGTTGCCGCCACCCAAAGGTGTTTGTCTGTCCTGAAATTCAACAAAAGCCAATGCCCGTTGATTCTGTGGAAAGCGATAGTGTTGCGTGTCTTTACGGATGATGCTGAAAGTTGCCGTGGAGCAGAGATGGGGTACCCATTCGCCTGCACTGGTAAGACGTTCCATGTGAATATGCGTCGGCATACACAGAATGTTGTCATCCCAGTCAAAAACATAGTATTTAAGGTCGCGCCCTCTGACCGACTCATTGACCCAAACACCATCAATAAAAGAGAGTTGTGCGCCGTCAAATCGTGCGAGCGCTTCCTTTAACACCGCTTCAGCAGAGGCTGTGGGAATATTCGGTGTTTGGGGAAGTTCAGAAAAAACGTAGGGCATAGCGCGATAATCCGTAAGGATTACATCAATCCCATTAAGCGTTGGACCAATTTTGCTGCGGTGAAATCGGCATGGTGTAACTGCGGAATCGGGGCGAGTTCGGTAACATCGCACCCGGCGATATCGTGCGTTGCAGCAATTTCGCGCAACATAAAGAGCGCAGAATACCACATCAGACCACCCGGAACCGGCGTTCCTGTGCTTGGCATAATGGCAGGGTCAAGCCCATCTACATCAAAGGTGACATAGATTTGTTTGGGAAATGACTTAGGCAGAATGGGCGAGGGCGGCCCTTTCAAGGCGAGTTGCTCGGCATCCATCGCAAAGATTGTCTTGGGATTTGCCTTACGGTAGACCGCTTCTTCCTGACAGTAGGCGCGTGTCGCAAATTGAACGAGAGGAAAGCCTAATTCATGGCAACGCCGTAGAACGCAGGCATGCGAGAAAGGTGTTCCTTCGTAGGTGTCGCGAAGGTCTGCGTGTGCATCAAAGTGAACGATCCCAATGTCACGTTTCCGCCGGTGATAGGCGCGTAGAGCCCCCAGTGTGACGGTATGTTCGCCTCCAAGAAGCACTGGCTTGGCACCGGAATCTAAGGCAAAGCCCACCGCGTTTTCAATTTCGGCTAACCACGCTTCAGGATTTGCGCGTTCACTTTCCTGTGGCAGTGTCGGCGATGCTGTAAAAATACCGCCTTCACAGGGAAAAGAGCCTGCCTCATAGGCTTCCAATTGATCAGACGCACGTAAAATGGCTTCAGGTCCGTTCGCCGCACCGCTCCCATAGGAGACGGAGAGTTCCATTGGCGCAGGAATCACGTGAAATCGCGCTTCGTTTGGAGCGACAGGTGGGTGCTCTGATCCGAGAAAGGGCGGCAATCCGGTGGTCATTACGGCGTCTCCGATGTCACCGCAGGTACGTCAACAGGTACTTGGACGGGGGTAACGTCCGCAGGGGGTGTTGTACAAGCCTCACACGATTCGGATACAGGTGTGCCGGGAACCTTGTTGCGTGGCGAGAGGGGACAGAAGAACCACCAAAGCGCTGTTGCAATAAGTGCGATTGTCAAAAGGGCCAAACAAAGATTGCGGACAAGATGGCGGCAACGTTGCATTGGCGGACACACAATGCGTTTACCGACATAAGATGCGCGTTGTGTGAAAAATGCACCTATACGTGCGGTAAAACCGATGGTGCGGTTAATGGCCCAGTCGGACGCATTCAGGATTGGAGCCAAGTCACGTGCACGCAATTTAAGCCATGTTAAAATAACGCTTGGAATTGAGACAATGCAGATGAGTCCAATAACGACCAATGCTGTTTTCCAAACGGGAGTGTTTGTAAGGGCAGAGGCGATTCCTGTAACTGCAGAAGCAACAAATGAGAGTGCAATGCCGAGAGTGGCAACAGAGGCCATCATAACACCGCTATTGGCTGGTGCCGCAGGTGGCGTACCGGCGGTGGCGGCGGTGGTTGCATTCGTGGCCTGTGTTGTCATTGCCGCAGTAACGGAGTCGTTCTTCCCGGCAATGAATTTGTGTACTGTGCCGGCAATTGCAGAACCGACCTTGCGCCATGGTGCAAAGAAGGCCTCTGTCAAACCGATGGCATTCGGGACAACGTGGCAAATGGTGGCTTCCCAGTCTTTGTTTTCCAAATCAAAGAAAATCCCGTTTTTCCCAACAGTCAAGTTCGTAATAGAGCCAGAGGTGAAGACAGCAAGGATGGTACGGGTTACTTTTTCTGCCGGACGTGTCAGTGTGCAGTAGACTAAGCAACACTTGGATGCGGCTGCTGCGGCAGCGTGTGCTGTGGCTGCTTTTTCAATCGGGAAGCACAGGGAGCAGGCACGTTCATCCATATAGAGTGTGCCGGCAAGAAAGAGCGGCTTCGCAACAGGGGGATAGAGTTCTTCCACGTTGACGAAATTACGCAAGAAGCGGAGGAATCCCGTGCGTAAAATAATCAACCGTTTCAAGTCTTCAAAAGCGGCCGCCAGCGGTGCCTTGGCGCTATCTGCAGTGATCAGGTCGCGGAAGGTTTGAAGGACAGCGCTGTCGCCGGACATTTCGCAAACGCGTTCATCCATTCCGGCAAAGACATCGGCCCCTGCGGGTTTTGCCGTTGCCCAAGCACGATAGGGGGCAACGAGGTCAATTGCTTTTTGCCAAAGCGCTGCTGTAATGAGGTCCTCATCCAATAATTTTCCGAGTGTCGCTAATGCGCCGGCCCAAACAGGATTGACGCCCTGTGTCGTTGAAACCCCGGTGGATTCCGGTGTAGGGCGGGTGATAGGAGCATCGGCCAAAGCTTCGGTTGTTACAGGAAGCGCAAAAGTGTCCTGTGCGGCAGGATTGTAGCGTAAGAGTTCACACGCAGCAAAGAAGGCGGCCATCTTGGGTGTTAATTGTTCAACACAATCAACCGCTACTGCGGGGGCGACGCCATTGAGCGAGTCGCCAAGTTCCGGCTTACTCTGCACCCAAGTGAGATAGGCTTCACGTGCAGTAGCAAAGGCGTCCAGATCTGCTGTTGCGATGCCTTTGGTGCCATCGCATGCTTCAGTGCCACCTGTAATGGCGAGGATGGCCTCTGCGACAGGCGTAAACTTGGGGTCTACCGCCGTTACGGGGATAACGCCATCTCCGTTTTCAAGACTGGCACGAAAGGCATCAATTGCCCCCGTTAAGGCATCTGCCGTGAGCACACCATCTGTTGCGAGGGAGGTAAAGAGTTTGGCTAAAACGTCACCTTCCGGAGTGTCGTGGCGGATGTCGGTTACGGCGAGCTTAGAACTCGCTGCGAAAAGGATATCAAACGTATTTAATCGGGGCTTTAACCAGTCAACGGCTGCCAGTACTTCCGGAATACGGATGCGTCCATCCTTATCCGTATCAAGCAAGTGTGCAACGGCATTCTGTGGGACATTGGCACCGACCGGGCGGGAGAGCACAAGCCAATAGCGGCGACCGAGTTCGCACAAATGTTCAATGTCAGCGCCACATTTCAGCGCAGCCTGCGTGGTGCGGGCCATCCGATAAAATCCGTAACGATACATAGCACTCTCCGCGTTTATCGTAAGGAAGCGCAGAATTCCGTGAAGCGACGGAGGCCTTCTTCAATGTTCTCCATTGAGCAGGCGTAGCTCAAGCGCACGCAGGAGTCGTCACCGAAAGCAACACCGGGCACAACGGCGACGTGTTGTTCTTCCAAAAGACGTTGTGCAAATTCCAGAGAGGTCAAACCAAAGGAGGAGATGTCGGGGAAGACGTAGAAAGCGCCATCCGGTTTGGGACATTTGACGCCCGGAATCGCTGAAACAAGCGCGTAAATCCGATCACGGCGTTCCGTAAACGCCTTGACCATAACGGCTACATCCGGGCCGGCTTCCTGAAGTGCTGCAATGGCACCCCACTGTGTAAAGGTGTTCGGTGCTGAGGCCATGTGACTTTGAAGCGCAAAGAGTGCCTTCATACAGGCCTTGGGACCTGCGGCATAACCTAACCGCCATCCTGTCATGGCGAA
>JAFTHG010000294.1 GCA_017457555.1 Kiritimatiellia bacterium
AATTGTGGTACGACCGGACACCGTAAGTTTCTCCGTCCCTTCACCTGCAACAAGCGTCACATCGCCATTGATTGTGAGGGTTTCGTAAGCAGGCGTACTTGCAGGAAGATTAATTGTCAACGCTGTTGCAGCCGTTGCGTTTAAGACGATATTTGTACCATTGTTGGGAGCATTTTGTACGGTTGTGGTCGTTGTTGCATCGGAATTTAATATATCCTGCGACCATGCTGTAGCAGGATCAGCATCTTCCACCCAGTTGGCAGCCGTTCCATCTAACGTACGTGTCGCCTTACCACTCGGCGAGGTGTAAGGATAGGCCTCTGCCATTGTCTTGAGCATCTCTTCCGAAAGCAAGCAGTCATACACGCGTAAGAAGTCCATCGTAGCAGCATCGTCATTAGCCAAACGCACCACACCAATGTTATCTACGCCACCGTGCACAGAGGCAATCTGGAAGCCTTCACCCAAAGTAATCGCAGTCTCACTTGTGTAGGTTGTCAACTTTTCACCATCGACATAAACATCAATGTGAGTCTTACCGCCCACGGTGTACATTGAGAAAGCGTATAGGTGATAGGAATCCTGCGAATTCGGCACCTTGAAGTTCTGCACAAGGTCTGTACCCTTATTGCGACCATTGGCATACACCAAGCGCATGTCGCCATTTGCAGGCGTTTCACCTACGGCAAGCGTAATCGTTTTGGTTGAACCTTTCACAGAAGAACCAAAGGATGCCAAGACGCCATTGGCTGTAGATCCAGCCTTGGCATACATCACAGCCGTGCAGAACGCAGGATAAGCAGAAACGTCACGATACGGACGAGTAGGCAAATGCAACATCTGATTGCCATCGCTATCGGCTGTGGTATATTCAGCACCATCCAGAGGGCGGTCGTCATCCCAACTTAAAGCCACACCATCAGAACCGGAATTATCACCATTACCATTGAATTCATACGCCATCCAAGCGGCAGTGCCAGTGTAAGTGCCTAAAGTAAACTTGACAATACCCGTTGTTGCCGACATATCCAGTTTGCTCATAATCGAACGCACTGTAGCAGCCTCCGCAGAAGAGATATTAATCGTCACCTCATCCGAAGCGGTTGCCGTTACAATTACAATCTTTTCAAAATTCGGCACCTCTTCTATCGTCACTGTTGCATCTGCAGTAGCGTTCAACACAAGGACATCATTTTCTGTCAGGTCTGCGACACCTTCAATATCCGAAAGTGCAACGTCACCAGAAACATCTGCCGTTAGCGTTGTCACAGAATTCACATAGTCATCATACAACCCCTTAACTTGTGTAGTGGTAAGTGCCACATCATAGATGCGCACATCGGCAATTGTTGCAGTATCAGAACGATCCGGGTCGCCTTCTGCGGTAGGAGAACACCCCAAGCCAAAATATGACATCTTCGCATCATCACTATAGAGCGCCCCCCAGTTCGCTTCCGGAATCGTGAACGATTGCGTCGTTGTTCCTGTCAGCGCTTCACTCTTTTCACAAGCCAGTGTCACCAAAACACCATCCACGTATGTCTTAATGGTGCCACAATCCACCACAACTGTCACAAGTTGCAAATCCGTGCTTGAAAGGGGGAAACCACAATCCGATCCGTCTGGTCCCTTCCCTGCAGGAATGCCATAAAACCACATGTAGTCATGGCGCCCATGC
>JAFTHG010000295.1 GCA_017457555.1 Kiritimatiellia bacterium
AAACAGATGCAATAAAAGCGTAGTTGTACGCATTTCCTTTCTAAAAGTACGCTTTCTCGTGTGCACAACCGCCTCCATCTTCGTGTGGGATCGGTGCGGTTATTGATGACATTGGTTCTCTATCATTGTTTCACACCCCTTTGATGGTTGCTTTTTTTCACTTACGTTGTCATGTGTTTTGACTGAATGTTCTTTGACCAATACTCTATTACAACGATTTTGCTGGAAAAGCAACATCTACTATGGCCAAGGGGGGCGCTTACTTTTGGAGTGGGTGGTAACGATATCCGGTGTATTACGGAAGATTATGGGGTAAAACAGAAACGGTTGCCGGATGGCAACCGTTTCTGTTTAGGCATTAAGAATGCGTTATTCTTCGCAGACGAGGCGGATGCCAACATTCGCAACACGCTGCCACTGCGGATAGTGTACGCGCAACGACACGCGACTGAAACGTGGCAACAGATCCCATGCGCCACCACGTGCCACCACTTCTGCATTAGCAGCAGGTGTGTTGCGCGCGTCATCGGCGTAAGGATAGGGGGCATAGGCCGACTGGGTCCATTCTGCCACGTTACCGATCATGTCCTTGAGACCAAAGGCATTGGCGTATGTTTTACCTGTGATGGAGAGCGCCATCTTCCCATCATCATAACGCATATCGCGCAGATAGTAGTTGAGCGTCTGACGCTGATTCGGCAGTTTGTCGAGCGCCTTGTCGGCAAGGTTGGCATAAGGTGCGAAGTTGTCGTCTTCCGTGCCCCAGAAGAACGGGGTGTCGGTGCCGCCGCGTGCCGCCCATTCCCATTCTGCTTCTGTTGGCAAACGGAATTTGCGCCCAGTTTTTTCGGAGAGCCACTTGCAGTACTCCTGTGCTTCCTGCCAGGAAACACGCACAGCAGGCCACCATTCATTGTTCATGATATTCTGACCGGGCGTAGTGTGGTCTTTACCGAGTTCGTCGATAAACCCGTTGTAATGATTGGGCTTCCAGACGCGGAAGTTCCGCAACGGCAATTCAATGTCAGCCATCAGGAAGGGCTTTTTGATTTCAACTACGTGCGGTGTTTCGTCACAATAGCCCTTGGCATCGCCCATAATGAACTTGCCTGCAGGGATGCGGAGGAAGGTCAGAGAGCCGCCAGGCATACCGATCTGAACTGGTTGAGCCTTAACATTCTTGAGGGGCCAGCCTTCTAATGTCGGAGGCGTGACGGTCGGTTGAGCAGTGGTTGCGTACAATTCCGGCTTGATAGCGGCCAAATCCTTCTTTGCCATGGCGAAATCGTAGCGCCCTGCTTCCAAGGTGGCATCCATATTGGATACTTGATAGAACTGATTCCATTTTTCGCGGCGTGCACGGGATTCGTTCATCCGCTGCAACTGCATTTGAGGTCCGCGGATACCAATCCAATTGCGGTGGAATTCATTGGCCCAGTTGAGCGCGAAGTCTGTCCACGTTCCCCAGAAAGGTACATTCAGGTCAATCCATGTGTACAACTTGCGATACTCTTCATCGGTGAGTTCAACGCCATGGTGACCGCGTTTGAGCAACTGAATCAGCGGCGATGTGTTTGCTGCGTATTCGCCCGGATTCATCAAACGGTTGTCGCTTTCGGGACCGGGACGACGTACGTATGGATTCAGATCGTGATAGGAACGTGTAAAGGCACCGGCACCACCGGGATTCAAACCATCACGATAGGGCAGAATAACCGGGTCGGTATTGGCGAGGTTTGGACGACGTCCACGCAACGACTGTTTGCCGTAGAAACCATTCATTTCGGCCGGCGTGTCGGTGGTGGCATCATTGTGACAGGCGGCGCACTTCTTTGTCAGGATGGGTTGAATCTCCCGCATGAAGCTCCATGTCAAGCCGTTGCCACCCCAGTTGTCCAAGGCTTGCGGATTGGTATTGAGTAAGGGGGGGACATTGTAGATGGAGTTGGCATTTTCGTGGCAGCCAATGCATGACACTTTTTCGCCCGGCATACCCACAAACCAAGAGCGCATCAACTGAATGGATTGCCCATTCTCATCAAGCGGCTGAATCGCGATTGGTGTATGGGCGGGAGCCTTGAAGTAGACCGATCCGTCCGGATTAACAGGCGCAGTGCCCAAGACGTACTTCATATCCCAGCTGGATTCGGTGCCGACACCTTCATGGGAGCCGGCCTTGAGGTAGGCGTAGTGATAGGCAAAGACGCGCACTTGTTTAACCGTACCGCGCGGAACGCCGCGCAAGCCCGGCCCCTTGTAGATGTCAGCGATGTGTACGGTGCAATTCTTTTCTCCGGGAATGCTGCTGTCGGGATAGACAGGCGGCGTAACACGCCGGGTATAGCGAATGGGTTCGGTAAGCGACGAACCTTCAATCTCGCACAGCAACGTCATATTGTCAAAGATATCGATAAGGTAGATGCCCCAGAGATCCTCATTGCTACCACGCATTGCTGTTAAGAAGAACTTTCCTGCGCCATCTTTTGTGGGATTGGTGCCGAGCGGATAGGGTGTGAGGAAGCGCGGCCAGTCACCGGCGTAGAGATAGTCTTCAATGCGGACTGGAATGGGCTGTTTCCAACCGGGTAGCATCTGTTCACAGGCGGCTTCTTCTGCACGGGCTTTGGCAACGTTGAAGAGTGCCAGACGGCCTGATTTGCTGGCGTGGTGTCCTGTGGCAACACAGATGAACTTACCATTGGCACCGGGGATGGGCAGGGGATCACCGTAGTGATTGGGCCAGAAACCATTTGAACCGAAGTAGGCCAGCTGACGTGTGCCATCGGGGCGCATAGTCATGATAATACGCGAGAAGAAGTGAGTCTGGTCACAGTATTCCCAACGGACGAACATCACACGACCATCATCCGTCACGGACGGAGACCAGTTGGAGTCTTGGTCAAAGGTCAAACGCTCCATTTTACCGGTTGCAGGGTCGTAACGGTAAGTGTTGGTCATCGCCATACGCCCGGATTCACAGGGCAGCCCCTGTTCGGCGGCGGTCGCTGTTACGATGAACCGACCATCGGGCAAGAAGCAGCCATCTCCAATATCATAGTCCACACCTGCTGGGGTTAAGGGTTTGGCTTCCTTATCACCGAGGCGCAATTCCCAGAGCTTCAAACGATTGCCATCTGCTGGGTCTTTCTTAACAAAGCAGACCTTTTCTGCGTCCCAGTGCAAATCAACGCAGGAAACGGTGGCCCGGGGGGAATTATAGAGTGTTTCAACGGAAGGCGTAGGTGCCGTTAAGTTGGAAATCTTGACTAACTGGGAGTTCAGCCCCTGATTGGCTTCCACAACATTGTAGCAGGCCATGCTAGGTTGGCCGGGTGCTCCCTGACGGCGTGCATTCACTCCATAATCATACTTCATGGAGAGGATTTCCATGTCTTTGAAAAGGGGTTGCGCCAAGACGGCACGCTTGACCTGAAGGGTTAATTCTTTCGCCACAGATTCATCGCCACGTGCATGGAGTGCATCCAGGGCGGCTTGTTTACGGGCAGGTAATGTTTGAATTAGTGAACGCAGAGCCGTGATGTCGGCACTGTCGCCATAGGTCGCTTCCCAGTCATCCGCAAATCGGGTCAGAGCTTCGGGATTGATGCGCTGGACTTCACGAATGAGTGAGCGTTGTTGAACCGAAAAGTTTGCGGCAGAAGCGACCGCTGCGCCAAAAAGTGGGATAAGGAAAAGGCTGAATTTCATCGCATTTCTCCAAAGGATGTTGTTACCTTATAGTATAGACGATTTAGATTTATTTTGGAAGTCCCTAACCATAGAAAAGTGGTCGCACGTGATGTGTCATAGTAATGTGCACCGAAGAAAAATCCAGTTATGTCACACTATTGCTCCTATGTGTCATTTGAATGTGCACCGAAGGAGCTACGCCATGACAGCAAAAACAACGAGGGAATACATGACTAAAATGAAG
>JAFTHG010000296.1 GCA_017457555.1 Kiritimatiellia bacterium
AGGAGGCGGCTCAACAGGCCGGGTTGACTTACGAGATAACGCCGATTGCCCGGGAGGCTTTTGTTTTCTTTGTCCATCGCGAGAATCCGGTGGATAATCTTTCACAGGACGATATTCGAGCGATTTATTCCGGGCGGGTGACACGTTGGGAGGAGATTAATCCTGCATGGCATGGCGCAATTAAACCCTTTCAACGCAATGAAGGTAGTGGGAGTCAGACCCGGTTGCAACGCATTATGGGGGATATGCCAATTTTGCCACCGATTCGTGAGGATCGTGTTGGAGGGATGGGTGGCATCATTAATGATGTGGCGGCGTATCGCAATCACCGCGAAGCGATTGGTTTCTCGTTCCGCTTTTTTACCGAAGAGATGTTTAAAAATGGTGACATCAAATTGCTCGCCATTGATGGAATTAAGCCCACGGTGGAGAATATCCGCAACAACACGTATCCTTTTCTTGGGGAATTTGCCGTCATTACGGTGCGTCCGCGGAGTGAGAATACACGTAAACTTGTAGCCTTTTTCTCCTCAGAGGCTGGGCGTGAGTTGATTGAAAAAACAGGATACGTCGCGCTACCGCGTGAGGAATAGTGGTGAGGATCGTGGATGAAGGGGTGTTTTTTTAGAGGTGTGTTTTAGTAACCACCTCTTCTTTTTTCCTTTTCCGTAGGGAAAGGGGTTGTAAGGGGGTTGCTTTTGTTATACTGCTCCTCTTGTTGGTGTGCAGAAGTGCACGGGCTGTTTGGGTGAGGCACCGATTAAGGAGTCGTGAGATGGCCAAAGGTATTGCAGATGCATTCAATGGTTGGAATGCAGTAAAGAGTTCGGAACTCTACGGCGTAGATGCGTGGGGAAGCGGTTATTTCGGGGTTTCATCGGATGGTTTTACAACGGTCTGTTTGAAACATGGAGAAACAACGGCAGATGTTAAGCTCTTTGATATTGTGACGGAATTGCGTGATCGCGGCATGCGGTTGCCGGTGTTGTTGCGCTTCAGCGATATTTTGGCTTCGCGGATTCGCTTGATTAATGAAACTTTCGCCAAGGCGATTGCGGATTACAATTATCAAGGACGCTACCGTGGCGTTTATCCCATTAAGGTGAATCAACAGCAGCAGGCTGTTCAGGATGTGGTAACCTATGGCAAGGCGTATCATCACGGTTTAGAGGCCGGGTCCAAGGCAGAATTGATTGCCGCATTGGCCTATTTGCATGATCCAGAGGCGTATATCGTCTGCAATGGTTACAAGGATGAAGAGTTTGTGTCGTTAGCACTGTCTTCTTTGAAGATGGGGCTTCAGACGATGCTGGTTCTGGAGAGTTTGGACGAACTGGATATCATTTTGGAAACTGCCAAGCGGTTGAATGTGAAGCCACGTATTGGGGTGCGCGTCAAACTCAGCAGTAAAGTAGGTGGCAAGTGGAGTGAGAGTGGGGGAGATCGCTCGGTCTTTGGTTTGACCCCTAATCAGTTAATTCTGGCGGTTGACCGCTTGCGTGCTGCGGGTGCATTGGATTGTTTGGAGATGCTGCATTACCATCTGGGGTCGCAGGTGCCGAATATTCGTGAAATCCGTGACACCATCAAAGAGGCTTCGCGCTTTTATGTGGGATTGGTCAAAGAGGGAGCACCGATGGGTATCTTTGATATCGGCGGCGGTCTGGCCATTGATTACGACGGCAGTCAGACCAACTTTGAAAGCAGTGCTAATTATGATATCGCCGAATACTGTGCGGACGTGGTGGAAGGCATTATGAATGCGTGTGATCAGGCACAGGTCGCTCACCCGACGATTATCAGTGAGTCGGGCCGTGCTTTGATCGGTTACTATTCGGTGCTGTTGGTTGATGTTTTAGCGACGGCAAGCTTTGAAGTGCATGAAGCCGATTTGGATGCGATGACACAGGGTGAGGCTTTGCCAGAGTGTATTGCCAACTTATTGGATGTTGCCAAGCAATTGCGTACCAAAAACCTGTCAGAATACTTCAATGATGCCTTGTACTATCGCGAAGAAGTACATAAAGCCTTCAAGCAGGGCTTGGTGTCGTTGCGTCAACATGCGGCAGCAGATCGCATCTTTTGGTCAATTTTGACGCGTATCCGTGCTGAAGTGCCTAAATTGAAGTATGTGCCGGAAGATTTGCGTGGATTGGATGAAGCAATGGCAGACATCTACTACTGTAACTTCTCGGTCTTCCAGTCACTTCCGGATGCGTGGGCGATTGATCAGCTTTTCCCATTTATGCCGATTCACCGCTTGTGTGAGCGTCCCACGCGGAGTGCTCATCTTTCGGATATTACGTGCGATTGTGATGGGCAGATTGACAAGTTTATTGACTTGCATGACGTGAAACACGCGTTGCCCTTGCACGTCTTTAAGAAGGATGAAGATTACATTCTGGGGGCGTTTCTGGTGGGGGCTTATCAGGAAACGCTGGGCGATTTACACAATCTCTTTGGCGATACGAATGTGGTATCAATCCGTTTGGATAGCGATGGTGAATTGGAATTCACCGAAGAGGTGGAAGGTGATACGGTAGAAGAGGTGCTTTCTTATGTGGAATACAATACTTCCGAGCTGGTATCGCGTTTCCGCCGCTTGACCGATCGCGCCTTGAAGAAACGTAGTATCACCGCAGAAGAACGTCGTGCGATTCTGGAAGCCTATGCTTCCGGTTTGCGAGGTTACACCTATTTTGAAGCCTAACGATTTTCTGATGGCAGACTACACCCATTCAACTGAAGCAAAACGATTAGTCCATCTGGTTGCCGGATGCTGGGCAAATGGGGGCGGCTTGTCAGAACTTGTTGCCGCCACCGCGTTAGCGCAAGCGCAAGCCGGTCACGCGGTGACATTGCTTTTCTTGGATGGTGAAGCAGAACATCCTTTGGTTGAAGTCTGCCGTCAGGCCGGTGTTGAGGTCAGAATCTTTCATCGTTCTGCGCCTGTTAGACTCTTCTTCTCGTGGGATTTATTCCGTCATTTGGATGCATACATGCGTGACGCCTGGCATCTTTACCTCTACTCGTGCTGGACATTCCCCGTGTGGTGGGGCGCTTTCCGGGCGCGATGCCTAAGAGTGCCATATAGCGTTGCACCGCAAGGGTGTTTGGATCCCGTGCGTCGGGCCTTTGGAAGGGTGCGTAAGAGAATTGCCTGGGCGCTCTTTGATCGCTACCTTTTAGCCCGGGCGGCATGGTTGCACGCCACAGCCGAAACCGAAGCAACGTGGATGCGAGCGGCATTAGGGAATGTCTGCCCGCCGATTCGCCTTATTCCCAATGGGGTGGATGACGCTCTCTTTGATGGTGTTCCGCCACAACCTCGGACACAGACGGTGCTCTATTTAGGCCGGTTACATCCACTCAAGGGGTTGGATTTGCTATTGGAAGCATGGCGTCGGCTGGAAAACAAGGACGGGTGGGAATTGGTTATTGCGGGGCCGGACGATGGTGTTGCGTTGTCGGATGAGTCACAAGTACGCCAACTTCCTCCTTGCTATGGTGTGGCAAAGGTACGGTTGTTGAAATCGGCAGCATTGGTGGTATTGCCGACGCGGAGTGAAAATTTCGGCATTATTGTGGCAGAAGCTCTCTGGTGCCGCACGCCGGTGATTTGTACTAAAGGCGCACCGTGGGCCTGTTTGGGTGAGTGGTGGGTGGATATTTCTGCCGAAGCCCTTGCTACAGCCCTTCAAAAGCTTATGACAATGACGCCAGTCGAACGTGAAATTTCCTTTGCTGAACGCTTTGCCGCAGCGCCCGTGGACTATAATTGGCACACCATTGCCGAGCAGTTATTGCCCTAAACGTAGGGGTGAATGCGTCATTACGTTTTATGTCATCTTTGGATGGTGATCTGCTAATTCTGTTACGTAACACACATTAGCTTTTGATGTGGTGATTTCGTAATGTGTCAAATAAAAAGTGCACCGAAGATGCGGTAAATGGTTGAAGATGTGTGAGTTAAGTGTGTCATTGATATGTGCACCGAAGGAGAGGCGTTCTATGGGGAAGGGACGGCAT
>JAFTHG010000297.1 GCA_017457555.1 Kiritimatiellia bacterium
ATTGACCTTCCGTGCAACACCACGTAATGTGCAACTTTTCGTAGATGGGCGGCCTACTGGCGGAGTGCCTCAGCGTCAATTCCATGCCGAATCGTGTACATTTTATTCCTTGCCGGAGCCTGAGCGTGATGTGGTGAGATAATCGCACAATGGATTCAAAAAGCGACCCGTCACCGGGTCGCTTTTTTCTCTATCACTTTCACAGGGTTGCAGGTAGAAGACCCGTATAGGGGATTGAATTTCTGTTTTTTGCCAGAATGATGCGACTACTGGTGTATTATTTGCAAAGAGAGGTGGGGGCAGTGCGTTACTTTTCAGTACAGTGAATATCGGCATGTATGGTTGAGTAATAGTAATGTAGACGCGATACATACAATCCGGCAGGATTAAAGAAAGTCATGCATTGAGAAAACACAAGCACACAGAAGGAGCGTTACGAATGAAAAGACGGATAGATCGGGGACGTGATTAAGCCGTTTCAGTGGATGTTTGCGGGCTCAACCGATTGGTTGAAGAGTGCAAGATTTCGTCATCCAGAATCGCTTTGAGCACATCTTCCAAGGTAACCAGACCGATGGGATTGCGAACGGCATGGGAGAGTAACGGCGGTTTTTGGTCCTTGTGAGCGTGCTCTTTGCAAACGAGTAGCATCTTGGTATTGTTCTCTCGCATCTTAATGAGCAGGTTGTCGGCTGCTTCAGATTCAGAAACGCAGTAGGCTTTGCGATAGATCCCGGATGGAATAACGGTGTTATTTTGGCATGGACTGCGCAGAAGATCAAATAGATGTAAGACTCCGACACAGTAGGGGATACCTTTTGCGCCTTCTTGAACGGTCTGAAAAACGGGGAGAATACGATGATGCGTTTGGCGAAAAGTCTTTATAACCGTTTCGGGAGAGTCATTGATGTCAATGCGTGAAATGGCACGAAGAGGGGTCATTAATTGAGACGCTCGCTTAAGTTGTAAATCTAAAACACGGCTGACCATCAGGCGTTCAAAGGCTGAAACCTCGCCATGTGCTTCGGAATCACGCATCAAAAAGGCGATGTTTTCCCGTGATACAAAGGGTGAGCGCTTTGTTTTCTTGCGTCCGGAAACTAATCGTGTTAATAGAATACAAAGCGAGGCAAGCGGATTTAAGAGTGTTTGTAGAAGCCGGAACAGAGGGAGGAGTGGTGAACAACGTTCGATTGGGCGGGCCGTAAACCAAAGTTTGGGCAGATATTCGCCAACAATTACCAGTAGCATGGCGACAAGTGCGGTGGCTAAGGTTTGGGCTAACGCACCCTTTAACCCCATCGCTGAGGCGATGGCAACTGCGATGGCGGCCGTTAGTGTGGAGAGCGTAACATTACAAATGTTGTTGCCGACTAAGGTCGTGGCCAATAAGCGGTGGGTATCACGTAATACATTGGCCAGGGCTTTTGCCTTCGAGTCTCCTTGGCGGATACGGCGCACCAAAAGGTAGCGGTTAAGCGAAATCATACCGCTTTCAAAACCTGAGAAGAACCAACTTCCGGTAAAGAAGAGGAGAATCAGACCCACATCAATCAAGAGTTCCGTTTGTGTCATCACAGTAAATCGTCCTCACTCGTAGATTCAGACTTCTGGAGATCTGCCTGAGGAACTTTCGGTTCTGGGGGTTTGTCACAATCCTGTGTGCTGGGTTCAAGGTCTTCCAACATAACGACAAGGATTTTACGTTTGCGCATCTTCCGCACGGTCACGCGATAGCCATCGGCACAGATAGTTTCTCCAACCTTTGGGATGTTCCCGGAGTGGAACGTAACCCAACCGCTCATGCGATCGGCATCGTCTGCTTCTAAGTGCGTACCAAGAAGATAGTTGATTTGTTCCAAGGATGCATCGCCTGCCACAATCCAACAATTGGGCCCGCGCTTGCGGATGTCTGGTTCTTCCAATGGGCGAATGTTGTCATCTGCTTCAAGGGAAAGAAGTTCCAGAATATCACCACGAGATACAATACCTGCGGTGCCACCATATTCGTCTGTCACCAGAACCATGGGCAGATTCTGACGATAGAGCGTAATGAGTAAATCGTCTAAGCCGATATTTTCGGGAACCGCTAAGGTGTAATGGCAACGCGCTGCTTCCAGATTGTGATTTGGATCAAGAAGGTAACGGGAGACATCCACAAAATCAATGAAATTATCTGCACTATCGTCCCAGAGCGGCATCCAGACAAAAGGGGACGCGTGTATTTGTGCAAAATGAACCTCTGGCGAATCGTTGATATCTAACCCCATTAGATCTACGCGCGGTGTCATCACATCGGAAGCGTTCAGTTCGCTTAATCTTAAGACACCACGCACCATTGCGCCTTCTTCACGATCAATTGTATCGCGTTCTTCACTCAAATTGACGACACTGACGATTTCCTCATCAGTAATCGACCGACGTTCCGGTTGTAATTGGCTTCGGAATGGATGCAAGAGCTTTTGTAAGCACCACGATAGAGGATACAGTAAGGGAATCGCGATGGTAAGCACCTTGACAATAATGGGAATTAGACGTTCAGCATGTTGGATAGCAAAGTGTTTCGGACTAATTTCACCAAAGAGCAAGACAAGTAGTGTGATGGTAACAATGCTAAC
>JAFTHG010000298.1 GCA_017457555.1 Kiritimatiellia bacterium
GGCCGTGGCGCATCGGAATGGGCTTCCGTTAATTGTGGATACTACTTTCCCGACGCCGTAGATCTGACGTCCGTTTGAACATGGCGTGGATATTGTTATCCATGCGACCACGAAGTATCTTGATGGTCATGCGATGAGTTTGGGCGGTGTGATTGTGGATTCGGGTAATTTTGATTGGGCGGCAAGTGGCCGTTTCCCTGAATTCACAACGCCGGATGCATCCTATCATGGACTGGTCTATACGGAAGCTTTTGGCAAGGCGGCCTATATTGTGAAGGCTCGTGTGCAGTTGATGCGTGACATTGGTGCACAGGCTGCTCCGATGAATGCGTTTCTGCTCGGCGTGGGCATTGAAACACTGCCGCTGCGGATGGAACGTCACAGCAGTAATGCTTTGGCTGTGGCAGAATGGTTGGCCAATCATCCGAAGGTGGGATGGGTGCGTTATCCCGGTTTGAAGGGGGATAAGTACTATTCTCTGGCACAAAAGTATCTGCCGAAGGGGGCTTCCGGAGTGGTGGCTTTTGGTGTTAAAGGTACACGTGCGGATGCTCAAAAGCTGATGGATAGTTTGAAATTGGCCGCGATTGTGGTCCATGTGGCGGATGCCCGCACGTGTGTGCTGCATCCGGCGAGTATGACGCATCGTCAGTTGACGGATGAACAGTTGGTGATGGCGGGCATTTCGCCAACGATGATCCGGCTCTCCGTGGGCATTGAACATATCGATGATATTCTGGCGGACTTGGATCAGGCTTTTGCTCAAATCTAATGAAAACTCATTCTTGTTTTATTGCACTTGGTCTATTGGCACTTTGCGGTACTGTTCTTTTGCAGTGCGGCTGTGCCTCTGGGCCGAGTTTGCGTTCGGTTGATACGGAAGATGCCAAGATTGTGGTGACGGAGCAGGGGCAAATTCTGGTCCATGGCGAACCGGTGCCTCTGCGTGACCTGCATATGGTGATTGCCGATTCAGATACCGAGTCGGACGATTTGATTATTGTTCAATTGCCAGGGGGCTCTGAATCGGAA
Organism: Kiritimatiellia bacterium; assembly: GCA_017457555.1. GTDB lineage: Bacteria > Verrucomicrobiota > Kiritimatiellia > RFP12 > DVOR01 > Spyradenecus. The sequence goes on from JAFTHG010000298.1 coordinate 1,033, forward strand.
GAGATGCAGCGTTTGATGCGGGCGATTTCGCGTGAAATGACCTTTGCCCGGCATTACAAGTATTCGTTCTCTACGCCTCCGAAGGCTTACACGGAAACATTTGACAAACAGACGGGAACGACTGAGGTCTTTGTTTCCGGGCAGGCGGTGCGACGTTTGGAAAATGTTGCTGAGAAAGAGGCAGAAGTGCGTCGGATGCAAGCAGAGGAAGCCGCCTATCAGCAGGGAACGTATGTTTCAGATGCTTCGCAAAAGCCGGTATCGGTTTTCAAAGGGCGTTCTGACGAGAATCGTAAAAAGCAGGAAGAGCAGGAACGGTTGAAGAAGCAGTGGCAACAACGCCGCAATGCATCGCGCCGTTAACAGCTCCGTAAGAGAATGATAAAAGAGGCCCTTTCCTATTTGGAAGGAGCCTCTTTTTCATAGAAAAGCGGTTGAATTTCATAAAGAATTCTTGAAACCCTCTCGAAACATGCTATTATATAGCGTGAGATGTGGCGTGGGGTAAAGCCCCGCCAGTTTTTAAACGAGGACGTAAGCGATGGCTAAATTCAGATACAAGGCAGTGGATTCGCAAGGTAAAGAGGTGTTGAGCACCGTTGAGGCGGATTCTCAAGGCGCGGCAATCGAGAAGATTCGGGCGATGAAACTCACGCCTAAAGCGATTGGTATGGTAAAAGAAGACACGCCGGATGTTGCCGCAACACGTCCTGCTCCTGCTGCCAAACCGAAGAAACGCAGTGGAGAGATTAAGTTGCCGAAGTTTATGCGCGGCAGCGTGAAGACAAAAGATTTGATGATCTTTACGCGTCAATTGGCAACATTGGTGGACGCAGGGTTGCCGTTGTTGCGTGGGTTGCGAGTGTTGCACCGTCAGACTACAAATGAAGCGATGAAAGAGGCTCTGGCTGGGATGCTTGAAACCGTGGAAACGGGTAATACATTCTCGGAATCACTGGCGAACTATCCGAAGATCTTCAATAATTTGTATGTGAACATGGTGAAGGCCGGTGAAGCCGGTGGTGTGTTGGAAACGGTGTTAAACCGTCTTGCCGAGTTCATGGAAAAGGCTGAAAAGATTAAGAACAAAGTGAAGGGGGCAATGACCTATCCGATTGTGGTGTTAACCGCTGCGGTGGGCATTGTGGTCTTCCTGATGTTGGCCGTGATTCCGAAGTTCCAGCAGATCTTTGATGATTTGATGGGTGGCGAAGGTATGCCGGCCTTGACGCAGTTTGTAATTGACCTTTCTGAATGGGTTCAGGAATACTGGATGTTTGGTCTGGCAGTCGTGGTGGCGTTGGTCGTAGGTATCAAGATTTTCAAGAAGACGCCGATGGGCTCTTATTTGAGTGATGTCATTGCGTTGAAGGCACCCGGCTTTGGTGAATTGACCCAGAAGACGGTTGTTGCGCGTCTGACCCGTACGCTCGGTACGCTGTTGAGCTCCGGTGTGCCGGTGTTGCAGGCGTTGGGCATCGTGAAAGATACCACAGGTAATCAAGTTATCGCCAAGGCATTGCAGTCTGTGCATGATAGTGTGAAGGAAGGTGAAGGTATGACGGCACCGCTTGGTGCAAGTGGTGCATTCCCTCCCATGGTGGTGTCGATGGTGGAAGTTGGCGAAGAAACCGGCGCCTTGCCGGAGATGTTGATCCGTGTGGCGAATACGTACGATGATGAAGTGGATAATGCCGTAGCGGCAATGACCTCCATCATTGAACCCATTATGATTATTTTCTTGGCCGTGGTGGTCGGTGGTATTGTGATTGCAATGTTCATGCCGCTGATCTCGATTATCGGTACGATCGGTCAGCAGGGCTCGTAATCGGCTACAGCTATTGCGAATCGGCGGAGAAACACCCCGATTCGCAATACGATTCTCATTTGACAACAGGAGCGTACAATGCGTAAGACTCTTTTTTTAAAGACCGTTAAGCACGGTTTTACCTTGGTTGAATTGCTGGTTGTGATTGTCATTATTGGCATTTTGGCCGGTGGTATTTTTATGATGACGCGTTCAGCCAATACCAAATCGGCCGAAGCAAAGACGATTTCGCAGGTGCATGCGATTGCGACCTTGTTGAATGAATATAAGGCAATCTATGGTGAATATCCTCTGGTAACAGATGCTGATGATGAAGGATATTCAAGTTTGAACTTCACCTTCGTGATCAATAGCGCCTCATGTGATGTGTGTGGCTCTGAACGTGTTCAGTACAGTGAAGGTAATGAATGTGCCAATGATGGTGTGGCGTTTGGGCTTTGCTCACACTTTATCCCGCGTGCCACGACAATTGCATCGTCGACCAATGGTACTAATATGGAAGATTACTACAAATCGCAGTTCAAAAAACCTTCTAGGCACTCGGTTTGGGAGAAGGAATTGCGTGGTACGCGTGAAGGCAATACCTTGGATCGGACCCGGGCATACGAGGCTGTAGACTTGAATTTGCAGCAGATTAACCGCTCGTGGCGTCGTTTGAAGAATCAAGGTCTGGTGTTTGAAACCGTCTTTGGCTGTGAACAGTGCGATGTGGCCCGTTATTCCGCCGGTGCGGAAGCGGATGGTTGGGGGCGTGGCCTCAAGTATCGTAATGAAGGTGGCGCCGGGGAAATTGTTTCTGCAGGTCCGGATGGACGCTTCGGCACGGCCGACGATATTGTCAGTGGCGGGGCTGCGGTTGATGAAGATGATGACGAATAAGTGGGTTGACTCCAGCAAAGGAATGTGAAGATGAAGACGTCTCTTGCAAAAAAACACGGTTTTACCTTGATTGAACTTCTGGTGGTGATTGCGATTATCGGCATTCTGGGTGGTGCCTCGTTTGGGGGCTATCGCCATTTTATTGAGCAGGCCCGCAAGAAAAATGCCACGGATGTTTGCGTACAGATTAAAACGGCATGGACGAATTTCCATCGTGAAACGGGTTTCTGGCCAGAAGTCTATGGTATTGCCAACTCCGGAGTCAAGCAGATGGATACGGATATGTGTCTGGTGCTGGGCAAGGCGAAGTTTCTGGATGTGCTTTATTTGGACGAGGACTCCGAAAGTCGTGGTTTGAAGCGTAATAAAGAAAATGAAGCCGAATTGAAATATGGCTTGCTTGATCCCATCGGCAAGAAGCGTTTTGACAATGGCAGGAGCGGTTCGCAAGTGACCGATCACCTCTATCAATTTGTTCTGGACGTGAATGAAGACGGCGTTCTGGATGGCGCAGATGGTATGCCGGCAGCGTTAATTCGCGGACGTACTATCCGTGGTGATGCTGCTGTCTGGTGCTGGCCGGAAGATGAAGAGGCGCAGAAAGACGGCGATACTTACGCACAAAGCTGGTAATTGAATTGCCTGAGCAGAAGAAAGGGCGGTTAATAATGAGTCGTTTTTTGAATTTCAGTGCGTGTGCCAAGCAGGGCTTTACCTTGATTGAGTTGATGGTTGTCGTGGTTATTTTGGCGACCTTGGTGGGTTTGGGCGCAATTGGCGTTTCCAAAACCTTACGAGGTGCAGAGAGTACGAAGCGTACGTCCTTTGCCCGTGTGGTGGCTTCCGCAATTTCGGCTTACAAAAATGAAACAGGCGAATATCCATTGCCAGCGGCAGGAAATCCAGACAACAACAACACGTTGACGTATGGTACGGTGAATACAGGTAATTCTGTAAAAGAAGGCAATGCCGAAGTGATTCTGTTGTTGCTCGGGCGCGATGCGAATGGTTCCCGTAACAACGAAAAGCGCGCCTATATCACGGATTCGTCAATGCTCTATATTTGCCAAGGAAAGCGTGTGACGAAGTTGGATGATGTATTAGCGCGTGGGAGCGTTTCCTCTTCGGATGTGATTGGGTTCCCAGTGACAATGGCAAAGAGCTCTAATAACCGCCATAAGGCGATGAGTAAAGCACGCGCCTTCGCACCAATTAAAATTACATTTGATTTCGATCTGGATGATTATAAAGTGACCATTGCCGGCGAAGGTGATTTCAACAGTGTGGTGAAATTAAACTAATCCGTTTATTGTGTCGCATGCAGTGTCTATTGTTGCATTTTCAAAGAGGGATTGACAGCGTATGAGGATTTTCCGGAATCAGACAGGGCGTGTGCCCGGTGTCATCGTGCGGCGGTCGGGTTTTACGTTAATTGAATTATTGGTGGTGATGGGCATCGCCGCCATGTTGATGACGTTGGCTGCGACCTCATTTTTCGGTGCTTCCCGGCGCGATAATATCACGAAGAGTCGTGATCAATTCTGCGATGTTTTACGTCTGGCACGCCAACAAGCCAGTATTCTGGGTAAGACCCATGTGGTGGTTTGCTGGAATGCAGATACAAAAATTACAGTGGGCGACAAGCAGATTTCCGGCGGTAAACAGGGGCGTTATGCCATGTTTGAATATGTCGGTAATATTTGGCCAAGTGGTACAAAATTGGCCGCACCCTTCGGAATTCAACGTGAAGCCTTTGCACTCTTAACGAAAAATGCCCGTCTGATCAACATCAAAGAACCCGATCGTGACTTCATGCGAGTGAAGTACGTTGCGAATGATGCAACGCAAAGTGAGCGCGACAATCAGCAGGATGAAGAGAGTGTTTCGGGAATCCGTTTAGATTACACCGTGGGTAATCAGGCGCAATCGATTGATATTACGGATGATAATTTATGGGTCGCTACGTTGCGAAAGGCTTCCGGAGAATCCAAGGCATTTCCTTTAGGCATCCGCACCACGCAAACGTATTCGTTGCCGAAAGATTATTGCTTTAATAACGATCGCGCAGTATTCATCTTTACAGCAGACGGACGTCTTGAATCGGGGTCGGACTCATCGGTTACGGCCAAGCATTCTGTTTCCAAAAATGCAGATAATGCGACCTTTGTGGTCTCCATTACGCCACAGGGTGATATCAGCAAGAAGTGAGGATTGAATGAAGAAACGTACGCTTTTCGATCGTATTCGTGCCGGCTTCTCGCTGATCGAAGTCAATATGGCCATTTTTGTGCTTGCCGGTGGCGCTTTGGCATTGCTGGGACTCTTCCCGTTAGGGTTGCGTGAAAGTTTGGCGGCGCGTAATGAAATGCGTGTGGCTGCCTTTGCTGAACGTTTCATTAACGCTGCGCGTATTGCGGCATCGGATACCGAAAATGTGAAAGATGCGGATGATCTGCGGAGCGCACTGCAGAGTGCTCCTTTCAATTTTCATGTGATGGATGATGCGGGTGATGCTGAAACTGAAAATGCGGAAGAAGATGATTCTGGCGTCTTCTACCGTGCATGGGTGATGGAAGACCCGGATTGGCCCGCAGAAGGCGGCGGGGCCAAGTTGGGGACCAAGCGCATTGCTCAGGTGGGCGTGCAGGTGACGGCAGAAAATGCAAAGCAGAATAAGCGGGCATTGCTCGTGGCACCGATGTATGTCGTGCGGGTGGTGCTTGAAGACCGGAATTGAGCAGAGAGGATTGGATGATGAAGATGTTCCAACAGATGCTTGGAAAGCGCCGGACCTCCTGTCGTAACGGTGGTTTCTCGCTAATTGAAGTTTTGGTGGCAATGACGATCCTTTCGGTGATAGTGTTGATTGTTGCCGGAATTTTTCAGCAGACAGGGCTGGCATGGTCGCTTGGGTTGCGTCGTGCCGATGAGCAGAGTATGATTCGTGCGGTTGCGGGTTCGCTTACCCGTGACCTTTCAATGATGGTGGATCCGGCTAACTTTGTGCCGGGTGCAAAGGAAAATGATGAAAGCTTGCGAGGCGATGCGCTCTCGGAAGGTGGTATTGATGCAGGGACGGGCCGTTTCAGCAACAGTGGTATTGATTTCTGGATGCTGAAGCCTGTGGATGATATTACCGGAGATGCCAATGTCGTGCGTGAATTGGTGCATGTAGAGTATAGCGCAGGTGGCGGCTCTGTGACGCGTAAGGAGTCGTATTATACCTCCGGAACCGGTGATCCAACGACAGGAAATGATGCACGCTTTAATTTGGGCAATGGCAGCGTTCGCTTTGAAACATTGAATCAGACCTCGTATAATGGTTACGCCTCACTTTATGAAGATGGTGGTATTAAGATCGTGGTGAAACCAGTGACTCCGGAATCCATCAACGATTATGAGATTGCTGTCGGCTCTTGCGGACCTGATGGTACGTGGGGAACAGAGGATGACATCCGTACGTGGGTGGAAGGCGAAGACAGTAATTAAGCGTCTGGATTTGAATTTTGGTGAGGTTCTGAGATGCGAACATTCAACATTTTGAAACAATACTTTAGCTATTCTGCAGGCGGCTGCACTTGCAGGAAGATGGCTGGACGTGCCGGTTTTACGATGATTGAATTGCTGTTAGTGATGGCAATTCTGGGGACGCTGGTCGCAACCTTTGCGTTGTCTACGGCCTCTGCACGTGAGAATGCCAAGGTGGTAAAAGCTACGGCAGAGAGTCGTGCGTTAGCTAACTCAATTCGTTTGTTCTGCCTGGCGATGACGGATACGGCAATTTCGGATGATGGTGGCAATCCGCTGTCGGTGCTTGGCTTGAGTGATGGTTTGCGTGATGCAGATTCCACGTTGACTAATATGCTGACAAAGCCCTCGGCAAGCAATGGTAACACCGTGTATTTTGAAGCAAATGACCGCTCCATCCGTGCGAATCGCCTCTGTGATCCGTGGGGAAATCCTTACAAAATCCGCGTGAAGCGCGTCAACCTCTCTGTTAAACAAGAAGAGGATTATGAAATTATCGTACCGGTGCCCGGACGGCATCGAGCCCTTGAGCCGCTGAACTGATGGCCGGAGAAACGTTTATGAAGTCTGCTTTTCCTTCTTCAAATCGCGGATCGGCACTCCTGATTGTGCTGGGTCTGTTAAGCTTTCTGATGATTAGTGCGGTGGCGTTTTCCATTTCGATGCGTACCGAACGCACCGCGGCGGCTGCGTATCGGCGTGGCTTGATGGCACGTGAACTGTTGGATAATGCCTTTGTGGATGCCCGTGCAACGGTAGAACATGCACTTCGCGACCAGCAGAGTCGCGAAGGAACCTTTGATGCACGCAATCCGAATACTCGCACGGTTGAAAATTTAGCTCCGTTCCGTTATCCCAATAGCGATGATCACTATGGGCGCGTGATGGTGTCGTTTGATCCGGCAGAGAGTGACGATATCGCTTATTTGCTGGATGAAGCTGTGATGCGCCATATTCCGCCGTATATTGCTTATCCGGTCTATATGTACCTCGAAAAGGGCGAAACGGTTGTTGATGGCGATGGCGATAATACGGGCAATGCTCTTTACAGCTACAAGTTGGACACATCAGCCGGTTGGAAACCCATTACGGTGGACATTCCCGATACCGAAAAGGATATTGACGGTGAAGATACCTCCAAGGCGACGGTTGGCCGTATGGCTTGGGCGGTAATTAACCTTTCAGATTCGTTGGACTTGAATGCGATTGGTTCGGCTTCTTCCTACCGTGGCATTGGCTTGACCTGTAATGACTTCGCATTTGGTACGGCGGCAACGGGAAATACGGCTCCCACGGATATCTATGATCTGATTGAAACGTCTACGTCACCGGATGGTAGTGAAGTGGCAGGTTTGCCGGTATTTTGTTCGAACGCCGATATCGCACGTTACACGGCTAAGGTCTCCGGTTCAACGCCATTGATCGTGGATAATGGCAATGAATTCCCTTATGCCTGGCAGGATGCTGTGGATAATGAAGGTGATGGTTTCTATTCGCCCTTCTCGTGTTACAGTTTCTGGCCGAATGCTGAACGTGATGGGGAAGGCGCCAGCGACCGTCGCAGTGCGGCTTCGTCTTCGTCTTCCGGTTCCACTGAACGGGCTATTGCTTGTAATGAGGTAAAGCAGACAGCCATTCAAGATACAGGCGCCTCGCTTGCTTCCGAGATTCAGGAACGTGTCGGTGCGGCAGCTTATTTAGGTAATGATGATGCGGGGCAGAACTTTGTCCGGTTGCTGTTGGACTACATTGACGATGATGCGACTCCTGCCCATTATCAGACCGATGCGCAGAAAGATCTCTTTGCGAATGCACAACCGACGGTAGAAAATGTACCGATGGTGGCAGAAGTGGGATATGACGTTTCGGCATGGAAAGAAGATGGCGTGAAGTCTGAGTTCCAGGATGTCATCAAAGAACAGGTCGATGATGTCAATTTGAATGCTTTTGCTCCAGTGAAGAAACTGGAGGATATTGCACGGAATCTAAATGGCGCAGAATTGGAAATTAAATTGCCTGAAGTTGATTTGAATGTGGCATTGCGTGCGTATTTTCCCGGTTATGAAATGACAACGGAGCGTTATGACATTACGCCTGTTGGCTTTGTGGGCGTGACGGCGGCGGGTAAGATTGAGAATGGAGCTGCGATTGAGGCTGCTCCTGCCGTGGCAACGGCTGAAATGAATGTGGGTGGTACCACGTTTACGGCAGATAATGGTTCGGATGTCTTTACCGATACGGGCGCACAACCGTCGATTATTTGTAAGCCTTCCAGCGAGATTAAGGTGAAATTCAAAGGTGATCAGATTCCAGTCACCTATCAAATCCCCAGTGAAATCACGAGTACCAGTGTGACGCCTCCGGCAAAACAAAACGTGGTGCTTTCTTTCCTCGTGGACTACTTCTTCCGTGTGGATGTGACCTCTGGCAGTGATGTCGTGGATCGTTGCCCGACCGACAAGGGTTTGGGGCCTGAATTTGGTAAGTCCAACTATGTGACATCGTTGAATAACCGCTTCACGGATAGCCAGATGAAGCGTTTGGATGCACAGTATTTCCGCGTTACATGTCCGGTAAGTGTGACCTTTGCCCTACAATGGAAATTGAAGGTAGACGTGAATCCGCAAGACAATTCCCAGACAGAAATCTCTTATGACGGTCTGGAAATCGTGGATGATGCGATTGATGTGAAGATTGATTTTAATAGCGACTTTGAAATGGGTAGCCTTAAATTCAAAGGAGCAGGGGATGAGTCATCGCCCTCGTATCAGGTCTTATCTCCAGAACGTGGCACTTGGTTCACCATTGATCCGCGCTACAACTGGCTCTCGCCGATGTTGGGGTTGAGTTCGGGCTCTGCTTCTGCGTATGGTACGCAGGGTGCTGTTCGTAAAAATCTCTCTTCGCCGCACTGGCTCTTTATCGCAGATGAACAGATTACCACAGGTGCAGAAGCATCGGAAATCCAAGAGGATTATGCCACGAAGAATGACCAGATTGTTCCCTTCTCGTGGGGTTTGAAGGTTGAAGATATCCGCTATGGACAGAATGACTCTGGGCAGTTGCTCCTGCCGGGTGAAGTAGGCTTTCTGCCGATTCCGTTGCCGACCTCAACGTGGCATCCAAATGAATATGCCTATAACAGTAACTCGATTGATTCCTACTATACGAATGTGGCGCAGCAATCTTTCTTCCGTACTATCCCGATGGTGGATTTGAAGGATAGCGCACTTTCGGATGCTGATTATCAGAAGTATAGCGATTTGTGCAAACTCTTTGGCAGTTTTGCTGGGGAGAACTTCCCGGAAGAACACCGTGGGCTGGTCAATGTTTTTGCCGCACAGGACAATTATTATTTGGCTCAACAGTTGCGTCAATTCGCGATGCTTGGCATTCCGGCCAGTATTAAACAGGCTGCAAAGGTGACCTTTGATCGTCTGAAAGCGGCAGAATCGGTGAAAAAGGTTTCACCGGAAATGGTGGCAGATTTGCAGGATACGTTGGGGCAGTTGGAGGTGGAAACCCTCTCAAAGCCCAAATATGACGAATTCGTGACCGATTACCTCTTCCCGTTGCCGACGACAGGTGGCAAACGTGGTCGCCGCAATTGGAATGGCGAACACGAACTTTTCAAGGGTGGTGATAATGGCACTCCGGCCCGTCCGAAGACGTTGGACTTTATCGTTCAGGAAAATGGCCAGGGTGACTCTTTTGCAGATCGTCTGGCTGCGTATAACGACACCAAGGGGTCTACGGAGAAGTTGGGTCAGAATGATATGACGACACTTCTCTCGGTGGCAAAGGAATGTTTTGGTGATCGTCAGCAACTCTTCCTGTACATCTTGCGTGCCGATGCGATTGCTTATAACTCCGGTCGAGATTTGGCTAAATTCCGTCCGCTTTCAACTGCACGGGCAGTTGCATTGGTGTGGCGCGATGCGTATGGCGAATTGCCTGACCGTGTCATCTATTACCAAGTGTTGCCGTAAGGGCGTGAGGTCAGGTGTACACAATGATGGTTTTTGAAGAGAATAAGCAGGAAGACACCGTACACGAAGTAACGTGTACGTGTGGATGCGCGGACCATGAAGATCAGTGGGGACATGACCACGCCTGTGATTGCGGCGAGGCGGATTGCTGTTGTGATGATGAGCCGGACTACGACTTGCGCTATGTGAGCGATACGCAATTAGCTTGCTCCGGGGAAGATTTAACCGAACTTCTTAATTTTGATGCAGATGTGGATGAGGCCCTTTATGCGAAGTTGGGCTTGACAGCCGTACTTCAACAAGCAGAAGATTTTGAGTTCTATACCTTTGAAGAAATTCTCCCCGAATGTTATTATATGATTACGTTTCCGCCGGAAACGAATTTTGCAGATTTTACCGTTGCACAAGCGTTGTCGATTGAAGAAATGACCGAACAGCGCTTTCAGGAATTGGAATTGGATGATTCCGAAATGGCGTGTGACGGGAATTGTGACTGTTGCGACCAAGATTGTATTGGGAAGCAACCGGTACTTTAATGGCTAACCCTTAGAAAGGAAACTCACCACCATGCGTACTAAAATTGTCGCCGGTAACTGGAAGATGAATAAGCTCCCCTCCGAGGCCACTGCCTTGATCGAGGGAATTCGCGCTGCCACCAATGATGGCGATTGCGGCGTTGACGTTGTTGTTTGCGTGCCTTATACGGCAATTCCTGCTGCAGCCAAGGCTCTCGAAGGCTCAAAGATTGGTCTTGGAGCTCAGAATATGCACTGGAAAGATGCCGGTGCTTACACCGGTGAAATCTCTGCCGGCATGCTCAAAGATCTTGGCGTGCAGTATGTGATCCTCGGTCACTCCGAACGTCGTCAGTACTTTGCAGAAACCGATGAAACAGTCAATCTCAAGCTCAAGACTGCTCTTGCTGCCGGCTTGACCCCCATTGTTTGCGTGGGTGAAACCCTTGAAGAACGTGAAACGGGCAAGATGGAAGCCGTCATCGTGAAGCAGGTTACGGAAGATCTCGCTGGTTGCGAAGCGGATTTCGCCAAGATTGTGATCGCTTACGAACCTGTTTGGGCAATCGGTACGGGCAAGACTGCGACGTCGGATCAGGCTCAGGATGTGCATGCTCTTATCCGTGCAACTCTGGCTAAGATGAATCCTGAACAGGCTGATGCTGTCCGTATTCAGTACGGCGGTTCAATGAAGCCGGAAAATGCAGCTGACTTGATGGCGAAGCCTGATATTGACGGCGGCCTCATTGGCGGCGCTGCACTCGTGGCGGATTCGTTTGCCGCAATTGTTGCCGCTGGCAAGTAAGCACTTACACACATTGCGTATTTCAAATAACCGTCCTTTTCGGGCGGTTATTTTTTATTGTTGTAGGTAATCTATTTTCTGTGATGAAGGTGAACGCAGGTGTTCAGGATAAAGGTTTGAGTAGGGGATGAATGAGAATGGAGAGACTTATTTTGGGCCTTTCGCTTTTGTTCTGGTGAAGGCTTTTTGGGATCGTGGTGAAAATAAAAAATAAAAAAATGAAAAAAGTGCTTGCATTAAAAAAAAGTTTATTCTATAATATGCCCCGTTTTCAGCGCCTCTAGCTCAATTGGATAGAGCATCTGACTACGGATCAGAAGGTTGGAGGTTCAAATCCTCCGAGGCGCGCCATAAAATCTCCCATATTGCGGGATTGAGCAGCCAGGTAGCTCGTCAGGCTCATAACCTGAAGGTCATAGGTTCAAATCCTATTCCCGCTACCAATTTACAGATAAGCCGACCAATGAGGTCGGCTTTCTTTTTTCTATTCTTTCCTTTCTTTTAATTAAAAAGTATAATTTTTCTCCAAAAAGGCTTCGCCGCACTTGCAACAACGGCGATTTTAAGCGATAATAGAGGGGATTTCTTTGATAAAGGAGCAACGCATGAAATTTGATAAGCGCGGTGCGCTGATGGAAGTAACCGTTCCCGGGATGGAAAAGATTCAGGGAAAAGTTCGCGATATCTATGACTTGGGCGATAAAATTTTAATCGTAGTGACAGATCGTCTGAGTGCGTTTGATGTGATTATGGATGATGGTGTGCCGGGAAAAGGCAAGGTGCTGAACAGCATTTCCACCTTCTGGTTCCGCAAACTGGGTCACATTTGTCCCACACATTTGATCTCTGCTGACGTTAAGGACTATCCGGCTCCCTTCAATGAGATGCCGGAATTGCAGGGTCGCTCAATGTTAGTTCGCAAACTGAAGGTCGTGCCTTACGAATGTATTGTGCGCGGTTACCTCACCGGTAGCGGTTGGGCAGAATATAAGAAACAGGGCACGGTTAATGGCCAGAAGCTTCGCGAGGGGTATCAGAACGCCTCTAAATTGGACGAAGTGCTCTTCACGCCGACCACCAAGGCAGCCATCGGTGACCATGATATGGCAGTGACGGTTGAGGAAATGACCAAGGATGTGGGTGAAGCTTTGGCGACAACCTTGCGAGATCTCTCAATTGCACTCTATACGGAAGCAGCAAAGCATGCAGAAAGCCGCGGCATTATTTTGGCCGACACCAAGTTTGAATTTGGTTTGGATGAAGTGGGTAATGTGGTTTTAGCCGATGAAGCCCTGACCCCTGACTCTTCGCGCTTCTGGGCAAAATCCACTTATGCTGTGGGCAGCAATCCTCCGAGCATGGATAAGCAGTTTGTGCGTGACTGGTTGGATGCGATCCACTTCAATCATCAACCGCCGGCTCCGGCGCTTCCGGATGATGTTATCGCCAAGACGCAAGCCATCTATGCCGAGTGCTATACGCGCTTGACGGAAGGCGAAGCTTGTGCCCCAGTGCTTTGAGATGATGCCGCAAGCGGCTTTTCGAATTCCCCCGTGTCGCTTTGAAGCGCGTGGGGGATTTTTTGCACCTCTGGCGGACATGGTGCTTACGTTAACGGCACCCCAAGTTCCCCTGACGGCACTGCGTCTATTAGAATCCGTCTTACCATCGGGAACCGTGCGACGGATTGAAACGGCGCCTGCATTGACACTCACGTGGATGCGCCCGGAAGCAACGTTACCATTCCCTAAATTAGAGACGTCTGCTGGACCGGAAGCCTTTGCTTTCACCATTACGCCGGAGGGAATTGCGGCCTGCGCGGCGTCCGCCGAAGGACTCTTCCGGCTGTGTGCGTGGCTGTACCGTGAACTTTCCCGTGGTGCATTACCCTGCGGCTGTGGGATGGATGCCCCAGACAAGCCTATCCGGGGGGTAATGCTGGATGTCTCCCGCAATCGCATCTACAGCGTGCAAACGCTCTGCAACATCATTGATTTGATGGCGCTTGTTGGCTTAAACCAACTCGAACTCTACTTTGAAAACACCTTTGCTTACCGCGATCACGCCACCGTATGGGCGCACACCTCGCCCTATACGCCGGAAGATATCACAGTGATTGCGGCGTATGCCTCTGCCCGTTTTGTGCGTCTGGTTCCCAATCAAAATACCTTAGGTCACTTTGAACGCTGGTTGAAGCACCCTGCTTATCTGCAATATGCCGAATTACCTGAAGGTGGTGCCCGCACGCCGTGGGGCAGTATTCAGCAACATCCCACAGGTCTCTATGCCGCAGATCGCAAGACGCGCGATTTTGTAAAGGGGCTTCTGACGGAATTATTGCCCTGTTTTCCAATGGCAGATCGTGTGAATCTGGGCGGGGACGAGGTCTTTGATTTGGGGCAGGGGCGTTCGGCAACAAGCGATAAGGCAGGGCTTTATCTCAGCTATATGCGTGAAATGGCTGACGTCGCACAACGCTTTGGGAAGCAACCAGAGTTGTGGGCGGATATGCTTTTGCGGCATCCGGAAATGATTCCATTGGCCAAAACCGTGTTGCCGGAGGCGATTTGGGTTGTGTGGGGTTATGAAGCCACAGATCCGCTGGAGGCTTATGTGGCACGGTTGCAGGCGGCCGGTCTTCGGGTGATGGTGGCTCCCGGCACGTCCTCGTGGCGCAGTTTTTGCGGTCGTACGGCAAATATGCTGGCCAATATCACCGCTGCGGCAGCAACGCCTGCCGAGGGGTTGCTCTTGACGGACTGGGGTGATGCCGGCCATTGGCAGCCCTTCGTGGTGTCACTCCCTGCGATTCTCTTTGCCGCAGCCAAGGCTTGGCGGATGACAGCAGCACCCGATCTCGCCGATTGGATAGAC
>JAFTHG010000299.1 GCA_017457555.1 Kiritimatiellia bacterium
CCTCGCGCAGGGTGAACGAGGGCCTCACGCGACCTCAACGAGGCCCTCGCGCAAGGTGGACGAGGCCCTCGTTGAGGTCAAAATAGTATTTTACCCCCCAAAAACGGCCTTCAAACCGACCCACCAAGAGGCACTTTTTCGGCAACGAAGCCGCTGTAGACGAGTTGATTTTGCCCCTTTTTCAGCATAAGTCACTGCTACTCAAAGACTTAAGTGAATTTTGCAAACTTGCCAAAAATGCCCTTTTTTGGCCAAAAATCAGCGAAATAGGCAGATCAACAAGAAAAATTTTCAAATCGTGAAAAATCACGACAAAAACTGCAAAAAGTGACCGTGTTGCGCAGGGGCTGCGCAACAGCACTGCCAGTGTAGATGACCGCAAAGACGCTAATGGGTGCGGTGCTCGCTCCGTCCGAGACAGATTGATACCGCCCCTGCCAAGCATGTAGTGGCTGCGCCACGGGACTGCCAGTGTGGGGTGAGCCAAGGGTGGCTCACAGGCAGAACCAGGAAAGGTGGCTGCGCCGTAGGACTGCCAGCGTGGGCAGAAAAGAAGAAAACAGTGAGAAGTGAACAAAAAAGAAATGCAGTCAATCTGTCTCGGACGGAGTGAGCTGCATTTCCTTTAGCGTCTTTGCGGTGAAAATAGGTGGCGAGTGCAGGACTGCCAGACATAGAAGATCTAGGACTTCTAGAATCTCTAGATTTTCTAGAAAACCACCGTGGTAAGCCATGTGCAGATGTGACAACCCTGTAAGGGCGATAGAAGAGAGCCGATGGTGACGCGACTGGCACGTGGGGGCGAGCTTGTTGAGTCAAGGAGCGAAGCGACTGGAAAGGGCTTAGAATGGATCGCGATCTTTCTCTGCCCCACTCTTCCACTACCGTTACCTTTCTTATTTCATTTCTTGATAAACTCTGTTATACTGTGGGCACGCTACGGGTGAGCCGTAGTTTATAAAACTGCATTTTGCAGACAGATTGCTTCAGTAGAAACGGAGGAAATTTCATCAGCGAGCAAGATGTCCAGCGAGGTGTGCCGTATCGGCACGCCTTCTTGACGTGTATTCGCTGACGGTTTATTCCTACGACCACTACTGAAGTACGCGGAGAGAGGCGTGCTTTTTTTGTTTTCTTTTTCGCGTGTCTGCGCGAGGAGAAAGTCAATGAGCACCTTTGCTGAAGTTTTAGGTCGTCTGCGTGCATCTGCGTGTGGAAGCACCACCGCTTCCGGAACGGCATTTGAAATTACCGTCAAAAATATGCTTCTGCATGCCCCGGTCTATCGTGGTCACTTTAAGCAGGTGTGGCTGTGGAATGAATTGCACTGGGGGCATGATTCGGGGATTGATTTAGTGGCGGTTGATGAATTTGATCAACTCGTCGGTATTCAAGCCAAGTTTTATGAATCGCAATACCAAGTTTCCAAGGAAGATATCAACACCTTTTTAGCAACACTCGGTAAAGCCTTCCCTTACCATGGGACACTGACTCATTTTGCTAAAGGAATGGTCTTTGCTACGACCGATAAGTGGAGTAGCACTGCACTGACAACCCTCCAAGATCAGCTTATCCCCTGCCAACTCATCACGTGTGCCCAGATGGAAACCTGGGAGGTGGATTGGGAGGTGCTGGCAGGCCTCAAACAGGGCTCCACCACGCATGAAAAGCCCTTGCGCGACTATCAATGCGAGGCTTTAGCCGCGGCCAAACGCCACTATGCCACACACGACCGTGGAAAACTGATTATGGCGTGTGGCACCGGAAAGACCTTGACCTCGCTCCGCATTTTGGAGCAAGAGAGCGGTGGTAAAGGATTGGCACTCTTTTTGGTGCC
>JAFTHG010000300.1 GCA_017457555.1 Kiritimatiellia bacterium
ATTTATCATTTAGGAAGACAAGCGGTTCGCCTGCGTCTACAAACGCTTGTGCTTCTGCAACAGATATTTCTATCCCGGCAAAGACTATGGTGCGCTCAATACTTACAACGCCATTTGTCAGTTCAGCGGCGGTTTCATTCAGGTGGGGAACCTGATGTTCCAGTTCTGGTGGCAATGGAATAGTGAAGGCGGCGGCGCGCAGAACTGGAACCGCTTCGCGCAGAAACCGTGCAAATGCGGAATCACTCCACGGCTGAGGTAGACCTAATGTGGGCGCTACCGTAACGGCTTGTCCCAATAAACGCAGTTTCGCGAGAGAAAAACCATCAGATGTTGATACGTCTGGTTCCGTAAATTCAATCCACCAACCCCGATGGTCCCGCCTGGGCACTAATGGTAACGACGAACGACCTCCTTCAAAAAGCGGAGCGGCCCATTGGTTAACTTCTGCCGAAAGCGTATCTGATGTGATTGAAAGTGTTGCTTTTGGAGACCGTAAAGCTGTCAGGAGTGCATCGTCTGCAGTATAGAATTTTCCTTTGGCGGCTTGCGATCTGGAAAGCACAGTAGATGTGGTTGTTCGCATCCAGAGATCAACCAACATTTGGAAGAGTGTGGCATCACACCCTTCTGGAACAACGGTTGCACGCCAGCGTGCTTCATCATTTTCAATAACAGGTGCAACACACCCTGCGGCAACAACACGAAGCAACAGCGGCCAAAGTTTTGCCGCATCCCGAATGTCATTTCCGTAGATAAGCGTAGGTGACGTTAAACCACGAGAAACGCCATGCAGGACTTGTAATACGCCACGATCCTTCAGAATGACCTTGCGCCATCCACGAAAGAGGAATGCTAAAGATTGATACAACGAGTCATCTGATACTGCGACACCAAAGGCTTCCCCGGAGAGGGAAAGGTGCTTATTTTCGTGCCGCAAGTGGAGAATCATACGATAACGTTTGAAAGGACGCCGGAATCGGTGTAAGACAAACGGGGCTGAATGCAGAAAATGAATAGGACTATCACCGGAAGCATCCGGCGATAGCGGGATGGTGTCAAAGCGAGAAGGTGCGGCAGATGGTTTCTGGGATGGTGTCGCGGAAGGTGACAGCATCATGCAGAATTGGCGCGTTCTTCAGGTCTGCTAATGCGGGCGTCTCACCTGTCAGAGCCGCCAACCCACCTGCAGCGGCAAATTCATCAGAGACGGTTTTCCCTGTAAGAGCCCGAAGCATTGTGACGGGGAACTTCCACGGGGATGCCGTGGCAGCAATGATAGCTGGTCGTCCTGTATTGGGTAGGTCACGATGAACTTTCCAACCGATTGCAGTGTGGGGGTCGGCCAAATAGTGATGTGTCCGCCAAATATCTGCAATGGCGGTTTCGGTTTCTTCAGGAGTGGCCCAACCAGAGGCAAATTTTGCACGCAGGTCGTGCAGAGGATAACCGCTTAATGCAAAGGTTCCTTCGGCTTTCAACTGAGATTCCCATGTCCGAACTTCAATTTCATTACCTTTAGACAACAGCCACAATAGCCGTTCGACGTTGGAGGAAACAAGAATATCCATAGAGGGGGAGTTGGTGATGCGGAATTCACGTCTGGCATCGTAACATCCTGTTCGTACAAAATCGCATA
>JAFTHG010000301.1 GCA_017457555.1 Kiritimatiellia bacterium
AGAAGTTACCACCGCATTTTGCAAAATGCGGTGGTAACTAACATAATAAAAGACTACCGTGTTTTCTACTGTTTCATCTTCACACGTAAAGAAGAATAGGCACGATTAAGGATTACGCAGAAACTTCGTGGCGGCAGACGACCACCTTGTGATCCTTGCCGCGTCCGCAGCGGGTATGCACCGCAATCTGGTACTTTCTGGGCGGCAAATCGCCGTCGTACATGAACTCAACCCTGCCGGGATCTGAATGAAGAATCTTTGCTTTCATTATTGGCTCATAGCCGCGCTTCGTGCGCCGCTCAATCCAGACACCCTCTTCCGGATCCACCCTGTTGCTGTTGAACAATCACTCCCTTGCGCATGAAAGAACTTCTCCCTTGCGTATGAAAGGACTCCTCTCCTGCGTATGAAAGCACTTGAAATGACGTCATTTCACCGCGAAAAGACGTCTCTTTGTCGAGAAATGACGTCTTATTAACGAGAAATGACGTCAAATCAAGGTCTTACACCCATGACCCGGAGTCCTTTCACCCTATGCTTTTGCGTCTTACACCCATATCCACCCCGATTTTCACCCATAGCAAACGCCTCTAATCCAGTATTACCGAACCATTCCCCCAGTATTACCAAATGGCTTCGGCGGTATAGGCAAACAAATGCTTTCTGTTGCTTTCGCTGCTGTGAGACTTGGAGTTTTGGAGATTTTGAGGATCTTCTCCCGAACTCCCAATCTCCACATCTCCAAGAGATTCGCCCGCGCCACAGGCGTCGGGTTGGGTGAGCGCGAAGCGCGAACTGCGAAGCAGCCGCAAGGCCCCGAGCGAAAGCAATCTTACCTCATTCACACGCACATTCGCCGAATGCAACAGTAGTACAACGCGCAGCTCGTGCGTTGCCCACTTAAACAGACAGGCCGACTGCTCTCCTGAAATACAATCCACAAATCAACACTCATCTGCACAAATCTGATTTGTGAGAAAGAATGATGTCCATAGTTTGCAAACTGTGGTCACCACAAAGCCTACCACAGTTTCGAACAGATTTTTGACACTGCTTTGCCTGTCGCAATCTTTACCGAAGTTACCACCGCATTTTGCAAAATGCGGTGGTAGCTAACAGATCGAAAATCTGTTGTATTTTCTACTGCTTCATCTTCACTCGGAAGAAGAAGGAATCGGGCTTTTCGCCGTTCCCCATTCCCAAGTCCCCGTTCCCCATCTTCGGCGTAACGGTGAACTTCACATTACCATTTACAGGCACAACTGCATTTATCTCCACATTATCAGAGCTGAATCCAGCTCCATCACTCACTAGCTTCTCTGCGCCTTCAATATCAAACACCTTCTTAATGTTCGCCTCAAGCGCATTCTCGCCTACCGTAATACCGTCAATCTTAACCGTAAACTCAAACGCGCCTTCCGTCGCCGCGCTTTCAAATGTGTCGATGACAATATCCCCTTCCTTTGGCGCAGCGGCAATCAGCGTAGCTGTATTAAGCGCATACGAAAGCCAAGCGTTCGGCGATCCTTTAACTTCTCCGGGTGTAACACCATCAAAATTTAAAGCCCACTCACGAAACGCCGCGTATTCCGCCGCGGTATTTATATTTTCAACGAGCTTAACATCCACCGAACCCTCGAGCGCCGCAGCAACCTCAGCCATCGTCGCAGATTCG
>JAFTHG010000302.1 GCA_017457555.1 Kiritimatiellia bacterium
CGGGCGCGTGGGCCGAAATCTCCTCCAAGCGTGGTGGCGTCAATGATGGTGAACGCGGGCCAGCACAAGAGACGTTTGGTTTCAGCCTGGAGAAGTATAAGGCTGAATGGGCGCGACTGGAAGGATGGAAGGATGCCGAGGAGTGGATTGCGTCAGGCTGCGACACATTCCCTGTTAGCGCCGAATTGATGCTGTGGGATCGCCTGAATGGTTCTGCAGAACCGATACGCCGTCGTGTGATTGATGCACGTGCCAGCTCGCAGAGCAAAATTACCATGGGTGAGGATAAGTCCCTCTTCGAATTTTGCCTGGATCTTGATGACAATTTTGTTCAGGCCAGCGGAAGGCGCATTGGCGTTGGGGAAGAACTGATTAACCAGTATCTCAACCCTGCGCCAGGTGGTCGTAAGCTCTACATTTCGAGCGCGTGTAAAAACACCATCTTCGCACTTCAGCACATGACCGGAGCCGACGGCCAGAAAGGTGCCTGCAAGGAACCGATTGACTGTCTGCGTTACGGTTTTGAAAGCGGGATGTTGGACGACGTACCAGACGACAGCGACTTCCCTTCGTTGGAGCGCGTCGAAGCGCGATTAGAGGATGATTTCTTGGACTGTGATTATGACGATTAAAGGAGTAGACGATGAGTGAATATGCTAAGAAGGTGCAGGATGCAATTGTAGCTGGTAATAAAGCTGGCCTGGAGCTGAAGAAGCGTCGTGAGGAGGCTGGACGTAATGCTGCTTCCGGTGGACAATATGGCACGATGCCAGCAATTCTTCACAACCAATTAGTGGCGCGCTTCGGCGGCAATTACGCTCAGGATGAAACCCTGATGAAGGACTTACGCCGTCTGCATCCAGAGATGATGGCTGCAGATGGTGATATCCCTGGCGATTCCCCTAATGGTGTACACACGGTGCGTGGCAAGGTGAGCTACACACGACGGGGTGGCGTGTGGTATTACTGGACAGGCACCGAGTGGATTCAGAAAACGCCACCCTCAAAGATGGATTGGTCAAAGCCCGCTGCGCCGATGATCATGAAGTAAGTCGTAAAACATTTTTGGAAATCCCGTTAAAAGCCTGAAATATCAGGCTTTCTACCACACTTTACCCTTGCTGAATTTGAGTTAATAGAGGCATGTAATGCCTCTATTAAAAATGTTTGGAGATGTGAGATGGATCGTCGCGATTTGATGTTGACTGCTCAGATTGACTCGGAAGGTGCAGAGCCTCATTTGGTCGTGCATGGGTACAACCGTGCTAAGGAAGTGCAGCAGGATTTGTCTGGAAATGGTGGCCGCATTGTGCCCGTTCGCCGTTTGATTAACAAACGTACGGGCGAGGAGGTGAACGCCTCCTATGAGCAGGCTTCGAACTACTTCGAGCAGTGGAAAGAGGACGGCGTTCAGGAGTTGATTCCTTACTTGAACGAAGAGAAACAGCTTGAGTGGCGAGATTCCGAAGAAGATTTAGAGACGGCCAATGAAACGGTAGGCGAAACCGCTGCACGTTGGGCCGACAATTCCTGGAAATTCGCCAAGGATTGGGGTGCTAACATTGGCAAAAGCCTTGCAAAAATCGGTACACATGCCCTCAAATCCGCCGTTGGTTTAGCGCAATTGACTGCGGGCAACCAAGGCGTCGGCGTTGGCATTGGTGGTATGGCGACGCCTCAAGTACGCCATCAGGCAGCCAAAGGTTCGGCGCAAATGCGACAGGCATTAGATCGCGTTGACGAAAAATATCTCGATACCACACCTGCGGGTTATGATGCTGAAGACAAAGGGGCGCTTGAATATTCCTACGACTTGGTGACGGGTGGTACGAACCTCGCCTCGCAGCTGCTCATCGGTGGCGCCGTCGGCGCGGCGGCTGGTGGTACAAGCGTTCCTTACGCGTTGATGGTCGCAGCTGAATCCGGTGGCGAGACGCATGCAGCTGCGATGGCTAATGGTAAAGGAGCTGATCAAGCCGCGCTTCTTGGCGCTGGCGATGCGGCCGTTAGCTACGCACTTGCTACGCTTGATACCGTTGGTGGCTCAATCTCTCGCGCAGCAGGACCTGCAGGAAAAAAGGCACTCGGAAAAGCATTCCTAGAAGGCTTAAAGCGGCCATTCACCTCTCCTGCAGAGGCGGCTAAGATCGCCCGGCGCGTGGGGTGGGAAGTCGTCTCTGAAATGGGGGATACCTATTCGCATCTATCATTTTTGCAGGGCGCAGGAGTTGAGATCACGCAGGAAGATAAGCTCATAGCATCAGGCGTGGCGGGTCTCTATGCACTGGGTGCTTCTGGATTCATGGAAGTTGGCGGACGCATCGCAGCCAATTCTGAAATCAAGAAGGCACGCAAAGCCTATGCAGCCGATCGACTCAATCAAGCCAATGAAGCGCTTCAGGAGTTCACGCCAGAAAGACTGAAAGAGATTGAAGCACTCGTCCAAGACCCGATAACAACTGGCCAACGTGTCAGCAACACGGAGCCAGGTGGTGCACGCGTGGTGACGCCGCGCGGCTCGGTGATCTTTGCAGACGGTTCCGAAGTCTTCGCTGATGGTACAATTAGAACGCCAAACGGCGTTGTGACCAATTCGGAGGGTGAACCTATCACCGTGATGCCGGAGACGAGCGATAGCGCTAATGTCGACCTCTTTCGCTTGATTCGTGAGAGCGACTTGCAGGTGCAGAATATCCCGGTGGATTCATTGAAGGTCAATGACCAGATTGTGCAATTCAAGCAGGACGCCGATCCGAATACCGGCGTCGTAGAGGGCGAACGTCTACAGGGCGCCTTCAATCCGATTCCGGCCAAGCCCATCCTCGTGATGGAATTCGCCGACGGTTCGCGCGAGGTGGTGACAGGTCGTCACCGACTGGACTTGGCTAAGCAGAATAACATGAAATTTATCCCGGCCAACATCATCTACGAGAAGGATGGCTGGACCGTTGATGCTGCGCGCCTGATGGATGCTTACGATAACATCCTCGACGGAAAGGGTTCCGACCAGGACTTTGTTGATTTCTTCCGTAATGCAAAACTGGATAATCGCGCCATTCAGGAGCATCCTGAATTGTGGTCGCGTAAGCGTCAGAAGGATGCACTGGTCGTTGCTAAGGGTGCCTCCGAAGACCTCTATACCTTCTTCATGGCCAAGGATGATCGCCTCAATCTTGAGACGGCTGCCGCCATCGTGAGCGGTGCGCCGCGCCAGAAGGGCGAACAGAATGTGAAGATTCAGCGTGCCGTATTGAAGGCTGTACTCGACAATGGCCTACGCGCCAATGACGCTGCACTCATGACGCGTTCGCTCGCACACGCCTACAGTCAGCGCCTCGAAGCAAAGGGTATTCAGCAGCTTGACCTCTTCGGAGAAGATGACACCGTTACTCTGGCCATGGGCATTGAAGCGAAGTATGCGCAGCGTAAGATTAACGAAATCAACACCGACCTTCGCGCGCTGAAAACGCTTCTCGGTAAGCAGGGTGGCAACCTTCAGGCGCGTGACGCACTGCTGCAGAAGTACGGTTTGGAATCTTCCGAAGACATCCAGGGCATTCAGAACACGATCACGAAGCTCGATGGCGAAGTGAATCGTTGGAAGAACTACTTCACTGACCCGGTTTTGGCTAAGCAAGCACAAGCCTACGCACGCGAAGTCTTGCACCTCGAAAATCCTGTCATTGAAGTGAACGGCGAAATCACCACCGTCGATGACCGCATCCTGGAAACTGCGCCGGAAGTCGAACCCACCTATGATGATCCGAACCAGGAAGACTTTGATTTTGCGATGGTAAACGAATTGGGTTCCACCGAAACGCAGCGTCAATATGACGAAGTAACGGCGCGCTTTACAATGGCTGACGGTTCAAAGGATGCTGCCACTTGGATGCGTGCGCCGAATGGTAAGCCCACCAATCTGTCCGAGCGTCAATGGATTCACGCACGCACGCCGTACTTTAAGCAGCGCTTCGGAGACTGGGAAAGTGACCCCGCCAATGCCACGAAGATCCTGGACGAAAATGGCGAGCCGCGTGTGATGTATCATGGATCTCCGGAGAAGTTTACCGTCTTCTCTTCCAAGAAGATGGGCTCGACGGGGACCTCGCGTGGAAAGGGTTACTACTTCACCCCTTCAAAGGACTTCGCATCCGGCTATGCTGACAAGGGTGGACAACTCTACGAAGTCTTCTTAGATATCCGAAAGCCGCTCGGATATAACAACCGCACGATGACGCGTGCGCAGATCTACAAGTTAATTGATACGCTTGACCGGAAGTTAGAAGCCGTCAATGGCCGCGACATGGGCATCTTAATGGACTTCGGTGATGTGCACGTGCAAGGCCGCAGCAACGTACTCAATGAAGCTACGGATCTGCTTGATAACAACGATTCTGATGTCGACATCTTCGCTGAATTGGTGAATATGACCAATCAGTATGATATCGTTGCGAATGTCACTTACGAAGTCTTGGGATATGACGGCATTATTCCGACGGATACGAATCTCGAAGTCGTGGCCCTTACGCCCAATCAGATCAAATCTGCCACGGATAACGTGGGCACTTATTCGCGCACGAATGACGATATTAATTATTCTGTCATTATGGGCGAAAAGGGTGCAGCCAATTTACAGAATGACGACTCTAAAAATCTTCGTGTGGCGCAAGCCATGCTCAACGGGCGCGCATGGAGAGATATACCGCTTGAGGAGCGCCGGAAGATTAAGTTTGCGACGGGTTGGCAGGTCGGTGCTGATGGCACGTGGAAGCTTGAGAAGCCTGAAGGTGAGCTAAATATCGAACAATTCTTTGCAGAAAAAGATCAATTCACCGAAACGGAATACATCAAGCGCGAGCAAGAATTAAAGGATCGTTACAACAAGATTATTGCCGAAGCCCGCAAGCTTGATGACGAGGAGACCGCCAACGCATTCTTTAAAGCCTACGAAAAGTCTGTAGTAGAATTACGGAGTAAGGTTTTCTACCCAGATCGCAAGCTTCATGAAGTCCTTCACAATGAGGAACTCTATCAAGCCTATCCATTATTGCGTGAAGTTCGAATTACCTTTGATAATAAATTTCCAGGAGGAGCTCGCGGATACGCTACCAACAATCGAATCCTTGTGTGGGATCGAGGCGTGGCGAAGAAAAGCGATCTCCAGCAAGCCCACATTGACGATATTCGCCAATCGATTATCCATGAGATACACCACATCATTCAGGATATTGAAGGCTTTACGCGTGGCACTTCGCCATATATGTTTAAGGAAAAGGCAGAGATACCTTATCAGCGACAGTACGACACATTGCGTAAATTGAATATTCATTTCGGCAATCCACACGGGTGGCCTGTCGAATTGATTCGTAGCAAGTTAAAACAATTCCCAACCGAATCGGAAGCCGCTCTGTTCAAAGGTGTTGAGCGTGAGTATTGGGATGATTGGCACGCTCGCCTCAATCAAATCTGGCAGCGAGCTGGATATTCCTCGCTCGAAGAGGCCATCGCAGATATTCAAAAAGCAGACAGTTATCGTTCACCTTACGGACAGTATGAGAGCAATATCGGAGAAGTAGAGGCGCGTAATGCTGCGCGTCGCACGCCAAACGATCAGGATAAATTGCTTGAAGAAACCGAAGACGTCTCTCGTGAGTTTCAGCATAGCTACACTGGTGTAGAAGAACACTTCTTTGGTGACACTTTCGATGCACGGCCATTGAAAGAGGTCGACGACAAGAAGTCGCAACGTCTTAACGCGTATTTCGCAATGCCAGATGGCACAACGACGATTCCATTAACCATGCTTCGCCCTGGGAAGATAGAAAAAGAGTCTTCCATTCAAAACGCGCAACGCTTCATGCGTGAAGCCGCGAACGGATTGCGCGAAAAGCGCCAGCCAATCGATGTCGTTCAAAACGAGGATGGTACCTATACCATTGTGGATGGAAACGCTACAGCGCACGCATTGAGTCGCCTTGGAGAAGATGCGGCGTGCGTTCGCATTCTTGGTAAAAATCGAGGCTCACGTTTACTCAATTCGGTCCTTGTCATTAAACCTATTTCTGCGGACGTTTCAGTGAAAGGGCTCGGAAGTCTACCTGTAGAGCAAGCCATCGATAAATCTTATCGTCTTGCCAAAGAGAATACACCTATCCTCGCCTCTATCCTTAAAAGAGTTCACGAGCATCAAAACTGCAAAACGACCATGCGAAAAGAGCTCAAATCGCGTGCGCGTGCACTTGAAAAAATCAAACATGAATTAGACGGAGATGTCTCTAAACTACTTGATATTACTGGCGGAACAATTATTCTGTCGGACGAGATGTCGTTTAAGGATGTGCTTGATTCAATTAAGAAGAATTTACCAAAAGGAGGTTCTTTATGAAACCAATCATGCAAAATCATACCGTCTATGGTTA
>JAFTHG010000303.1 GCA_017457555.1 Kiritimatiellia bacterium
ATGGTGGTGCCTAAACGTGGCATTTCGCCTACGCGCAATCCCCATTGTTCAAAGAGTGCCGTAAGACCGGCATTGTCACCAGAAGGCAGGAAACAGATTAAACGTCCGCCACGATCCAACCAGTCCGATAGTAATGCACGTTCCGCGGCGGTGATAGGATAGTGTGGGTCAACGATGGCAATCACTTTAATGTCGGGCGGGATCTCTGAAATGGCTGTTCCAGAGTTGAGTGTTAAGGTTTGGAGAGTGCAACCATCATTCTCAAGGGCACGGCGCAATCCCGAGTAGCCGTTTTGTGGGTCTGTGGTGCGGTAGTCGGCTTCGCCGTGGCCGATGAGCCATCCGATCTGGATGCCTTCGGCGCGCGACAGACGTGAGAAGGCTGCCGCAATAGCTTCTTCTGCAGTGGCTGCATCGTAAATGCCGGCATCGGTCGTAAGCGCAGCCGTAGGGATAAAAATGTTGCGTCCGGATTGACGTACCAGAATGCCGGTGCCATGTGCGCCAGAGGCCATCAGTTGCGCTGTTGTTTGGGGTTCGGTCCGGGGGTCGATGTACGAGATTTCAAGTGTTGCGCCGGAGAGCTCTCTGGAGGTGTGCTCAAAGCGCCTCAAGAGTTGTCCCACAGGCAAGGTGACAGGGGACTCTGCCGGCAAAAGACAGATGATGGAGATGTACCCAGCTGTATCCATCAACGTGGTGCGGCTGCGTTCTGAAAGTGCGGTGTCGGCATCGGATGGCGAGAGGTCCAGCGTTGGCCGCCATTGCGCTAACAGGAGGTCAATCAGGATTGCAATAACTGCGGCGAGTACGATACAACAGGTGGCAGCAAGAAGCCATCGGCGTTGGGAGGGTGCGAATTTCATAAGAGGGTGTCCTTGGAAACGGGGGTCAACCAAATACGTGGCGGTGTCACTTCAACACGGTTGACGCGGTTGGTACATGGCAGCACGATAATGGGTTCGCACTCCAGACGTTGCGCGTCATTTGAGATGATGTTGTCACTGTCACCTATCAGCGCAAAGACGGTGGCGGGATCAATGACATTTAAGTCACGGCGTGCGCCTTGTACGACAACTTCCACGCTGTCAGCTTCTGCTGCATAGTGGATGCCTTTGGCGGATTGCAGGATGCGGATGGGCACTTTTTTGAAGGTGCGCTCAATGTCTTCACGCACAAAGCGAACATTGGCACGGACCGTATCGGGTTTCAGTGTCCAGCTACCACGATTGTCTGGCGGTAGAACTTTAAGAATCGTATGAAAGGCTTCCGAACGTCCCGAAGCGTCTAAAAGTGCGGTGGTGAGCTGCGTCTGTGCAGTTTCCAATTCGTCCAGAAGGACACGTGAACCTGTGACCTCAATCGTATTCGGTTCTAATTCGACTACGGCTGAGACGTTGTCAGGCAAACCATTCACGATGGGTTCGGCGATATCAAAGGTGCGTGTGTCACTGGTATCAAACGCAGCTTCAACGATATTAGGTTCAATGGATATCACACGGAGATCGCCATCGCAGATAACATTGCTCCGGGAGATTTTTACAGGCATTGAGGAGGCATCATTGAGCGGTTGGCGCAAGCGTACGCGAATGCGTGGCGGCTCAGCTCCGGAGAGCGCGAGTTTACGAATGGCGGCTTCTGACCCACGGAAGGTAACATTGACAACGGCGGGGTCAAACCCTGTGAGTGCTTGACTGCCTTCTACAGATTCTGCTTCCACCGTCAAGGTCAGCGTTTGACGATAACTGATGGTGCGGCGGATTGCATAGAAGACGACGAGCGCCAGTGCTAATGCAATCAGTTTCCAAATCCAGTTGGAGGTAAAGTAAGAAATCGGATTACGCATCTGCCGACTCCTTTGTGTTCGTTGAGGTGAATGAAATGAAGGGACGTAAGAGCCACGGCACCTTGAACTGTGGTCCAAAGACGGCCTTAAAGAAGTTCTTTTGTTCAGATTCCGGAACAAAGGCTGCGCGTAACAGGCGTTCTAACTGGCGATCGGAGAGGTTGCGGATGAGGTAACCATCGCGTGCAACAGAGATTTGGCCGCGCTCTTCGGAAACAATGAGGACGACGGCATCGCATTCGGTGGAGAGGGTGAGCGCAGCGCGATGACGAGTGCCAACGCCTCCGATGCTGAGTTCGTTGTCTAAAGGGAAGATGCAGTGAGCCGCCCGAATGCGATCTTTTCGCAGAATAACGCCGCCATCGTGAAGCGGCAGGGGCGGTGTAAAGATGGAGATCATCAATTCTTCGCTGAGGATGGCGTCTAAATCCACCCCCGTTTCGCTCCAGCGGTCAAGCGACACGGCACGTTCAACCGCAATCAGCGCCCCCAAACGACGCTGTGCAAGACTGCGAGCGGCGCGTACGACGCGTTCAGCAGGGGTTTCCGGAATGCGTCCCTGAAGGAGCTGGATGTAGGAATTACGCCCCAGAATGGAGAGCGCACGGCGTAATTCCGGGTGGAAGACTACCAAGAGTGCGAGCAAAAGGAAGATGGAGAACCATCGAAGCACCACGCCGAGAACGTCTAATTCCAGATAGGTCGTCGCCATAAAGATGATGATAAAGAGCACGGCAATTCCGAGCAGAATCTGTGCAGCACGCGTGCCTTTCAGATAACGGAACAGGTAGTAGAATGCTGTTGCTAACAGAAAGATTTGCACGGCATCCAATAGGGTTGGCCACCATCCTTCAAACATAGTTCAAGTCCTCGTGTGAATTCAAAGATAAAAAGAGTTGGAGAGCATCAGCGGTTTCAGCAACATCGTGCACACGCACCACATTGGCTCCGGCTTGAATTGCCCATAGTGCCGCGCTGATACTGGCGGCACCACGGCGCGCAGGATCTGGCTGACCGGTGATTGCACCTAAAAAGCGTTTGCGCGATGCTCCAATCATCAGTGAGTAGGGGAGTTGTGCAAAGTGGGCGGTATCACGCAGAAGTTGGGTTGAAACGGGATGCGTCTTGGCGAATCCCAATCCGGGATCAAGCTGGATTTGCCCGGGGCGAACGCCTGCAGCCTCTGCCCGTTTAGCTGCAACGCGTAAGTCTTGAATGACCGTGTTGGTACACGTTGCCGGGTCAGCGAGTTCGGTTTCTGTGAGTGCTTTGCCTGTCGCATGGGTAAGCACATAGCCTGCGCCTGTGCTTGCGATGAGTTCAAGCATGCCTTCCTCCGGAGCACAACCGGAAACATCCTTGATGATGTCTGCACCAGCTTCCAATGCGGCGGCGGCGGTTGCCGTATGCCGGGTGTCAATGGAGAGGAAGGCGTTGGGGAAGTGAGCGCGCAGCACTGTCACGATGGGCAGTAGACGTGTACATTCCTCTTGAGGCGTTACGGGGGCTGCACCGGGACGTGTTGATTCTGCGCCAATATCCAGAAGAGG
>JAFTHG010000304.1 GCA_017457555.1 Kiritimatiellia bacterium
TACGAGCTCTGCCCTGATTCGTCGTGACAGTACTTTTCATGCCCGATGCAAATATGCTGCCGTGGTGCTGGATGAAGCACAGGCCATTAAGAATCAGCGCACGCAAAATGCAGTGGCTGTGAAGCAGATTCAGGCGGATACGCGATTGGTACTCTCCGGTACTCCAATCGAAAATGGCGTGGCAGATTTGTGGAGTATCATGGACTTCCTGATGCCGGCGTATTTGGGCAAGTACGACGACTTTAAATTGCGCTATGAAGATGCAGTGGAGTTTGGTGGGCGTATGGCCGAAATTGCCCAGGACCAACTCCGGAAAAAGCTGCATCCTTTCTTATTGCGTCGCGTGAAAAAGGATGTGGCACCCGATCTGCCCGATAAGATTCGCTCGGTACTCTATTGTCCGTTAACGCCAACCCAGCGGAAGGTTTATGATACCATTCGTGATAAGGTGCGCTCGCGGATGCGGCATTTGGTTCAGGAAAAGGGCTTTGAGAAGTCGCGCTTTGAAGTTTTGGCCGACTTGATGCGGTTGCGTCAGATTTGCTGCGATGCACAATTGATGGCAGACTATCAGGCAAAGCCGGGCGAGGAGACCTCGGCAAAACTGGATATGCTGATGGATTTATTGGCAGAAGCACAGGCCGGTGGCCATCGCATGTTGATCTTTTCGCAGTTCACCTCAATGCTCAAACGGATTGCGGCGCGTCTGGACGCAGAGCAAATCCGCTATTGTTACTTAGATGGCAGCACGCAAAACCGTTTGGAACGCTGTGCAACATTCAATCAGGATGCCGGCATTCCCGTCTTCCTGATTTCGCTTAAAGCGGGTGGTACCGGTCTGAATCTGACGGGGGCTGATATGGTGGTACACTTTGATCCGTGGTGGAATCCTGCCGCTGAAGAACAGGCCACCGACCGTGCACACCGCATTGGGCAAAAGAAAACCGTTCAGGCGATTAAATTGATTGCACAAGATACGATTGAAGAAAAGGTGCTTGCACTCCAGCAGAAGAAGCAGCAACTGATTAATGCCACCGTGAATGCCAGTGATACTGCCATTGTATCGACGCTGTCGCTGGCAGAAATTGAAGATTTACTGGCCTGATAGAGACGTTTATTTTGGGGTGGGGTACCGCAAAACTTGAGGTGTGTTTTAGACGGGCGCGAATCGCGCGGTGTTATCTTTTGGATGTCATCGCAATAGGTGATGTATGATGAGAAGTAACACGTGCGTTACGATGGCGGAGGAGAAGAATGTGTGTGCGCGTTTATTTGGCGAGCGGAGATCGCTCGGAAAATCTGATTATGAAGATGGGGAAATAGGGGAATGCGTCTATTCCGCAAGACCGGAGAGTGCGGGGAAGGTGACCGCAGATTTCAGTGTTACGGTGCCTTTGCCATAAATCCATCGGATAAAGGCTTCATCTAAAGGAATCGTTTGTTGAAGCGTTGTTTCTTCCAATCCCAGATCCCCTTCGGAAAACGTACGCGCAGAGAGGGTGTAGTGGCTCATGGGGAGGCGCGAAGTAAGGGCAGGGGAATACTGATCTAAGCGCGTCAAGCCATTGATACGATGGAAGGTGTCGGCTCGATTCTCCGGAAGTGGGTTGGTGTCTGCCCAACCTTGCGTTGCGCGCTCCAGTGCTGATTGGCCAGCTTCTAAACGGGTCTCACGCTGAAGGATTGTTTGACGCAGGCTGATGTGTGCCAGTGTTGTGACTCCAAGAATCAGGATAATCAGGGCGACCAGCGTGATAACCAGTTCAACCAATGCCTGACCGGTGGTACATTTCAGATGATGCATCAGCAACCTTCGGTCGTGTAAAACGCAGGATGCGTTTGAAAGTATGTATGAAAGTGGCGCCAACGCTTCGCAAGAGGAAACAAATTACTGTCCGGTATAGAGGCGCGTAATCAGGCGTTCAGGAAGGCCCGCCTCTTTGATGCGTTGAACCGCGGACTCAATGTCGTAATCAACACGGCGGAATTCAATTGAAAGATTCTGCATACCCTCTGCCGAGAAGATAAGATAACAGGCTTTGGGAATACCATCGCGCGGTTGACCGACAGAGCCTACATTAATGAAGTAGTTGCCTTGCTCCAACAGACCATTGGCTGCATCAAGCTTGATAATGCCGTGCCGTTCACCGGTGATAGTTTTACGGAAGATGCAAGGCACGTGTGTATGACCGTGGAAACAGACGCGCGTATGCTGAAAATTGAAGCTGTCTTCTGCATCCTGACGGTCAAAGGCGTAACGGAAATGTTCGGGACTGTCCAACGTGGAGTGCACGATTGTAAAGCCCATTATCTTAGTTGTTAAAGGCAGATTGTAGAGCCAGCGAGTGTCTTCTTCGGAAATATTGCGCCGCGTCCATTCAATGACACTTGCCGCATTGGGTTGGAAATCATCCAAATCAACGGATGGATCAGAGCAGTAATGGTCGTGATTGCCCTTTACCACCTTGCATCCTAATTCTCGAATGCGTTGGATACATTCCCGAGGTGCTGCATTATAGCCGACAACGTCACCCAGACAAACAAAATCGGAGATGCCTTGAGCCCGTGCATCTTGAATGACGGCGTCCAAAGCTTCAATATTCGCATGAATATCACTAATGATGGCGTAACGTTTAGGTTTCGGCATAAAGGGCTTTCAGTTAAGACGTAACAAGGCGGCAGCAATCGTGAGGTCAAGTGCCGTGGTAATTTTGGGATTGGGGGTGCTTCCCTTGACTAAATGTACCTTTTCTCCTGCCGCTTCTAAAACAGAAGCATCATCAGTATAATCCACTGTGCGATCGGTAGCATACGTTTGATAGGCGGTCATTAATTTGTCTGTGGCAAATGTCTGTGGCGTTTGGACGGTCCAAAGCGTAGAGCGATCCGGCGTTGATGAAACGAAGAGATCTTTTCCTGCCATTTTGACAGTGTCAACCATTGGCATTGCCGCAACACCGCTGCCAAACTTACGAGCGGACTTCAGGGTGTCAGAGATGAGTTCTTGCGTAACGCAGGGACGCGCAGCATCGTGAATGATGATGTATTGCGTTTCTCCGGGGTGAATTTCTTTCAATGCGGCTAAAACGGAGTCCTGACGTCGTGCACCACCGACAACGATGGTTTTCAGTTTACGAATGCCAAACATTGATTGTAAGCCACGTGCAGCAACCACCTGATCTTTGCGGACAACCAGAATGATTTGGTCAACCTCCTTGCAGGTCTCAAATGCAAGGAGCGACCATGCCACAACCGGTTTGGGCCCGAGTGAGAGAAAACACTTATCCATCCCAGCACCCATCCGGGTGGCTCTTCCAGAGGCTAAGACGATCGCTGTAACCGTGGCCATAACCATTTTCCTTTCAGAAGTGGGAAGCGTGTGCTTCGTAATGTTGCTACCTATTTACAGAACAGTGTTCGTTTACGTGGATTGTTTCCGTTTTTTATCTGCGCGGGCGACTTGAGGTGGGATACGCTCAATTACCATTGCTGTGCGAGCTGGCAGGTAAAGGCGGATTGCAAAACAGCGTTCATTCTCCCGGTCAATCGTGGTCAGAGGGAAGTCTTGGCCCTGAATAATACGGTTGAAGCCTCCGAATTCCTCGGTGTCGGTATCCAGCGCATGGCGGAAAACGCCTGGTGGTACGATTAACGGATAGTCCACAAGAGATTGTTCGGAGTGGAAGTTGAAGATGAAGAGCAGTTCACCGCGCATAAAGGCGAGCACTTTCGCTTCATCATCTGCAAAGATACGACGAGGATAAGTGTCTTCCAAGGCCTTGCGACGATTGACTACCAACTGCATCATCGCTTCATCAAAGTCTCCAAGACCTTTGAAACGGAGGTTGGGATTGTCACGAAGCGACCATTGACGACGCGCGTAGTGATAACTGTTGTTATTGCCTTCACGAGGGAAGTCAATCCATTCCGGATGGCCAAATTCATTGCCCATAAAGTTCAGGTAAGCACAACAGCAGCCCAAGGTCGCCAAGCGTGCCATCTTATGAAGTGCCAAACCGCGATCAATAAGGAGATTTTGCGAACCCTTGTGCATAGCTTCGTACATCTCTTTATCAATCATCTGGAAGATAAAACTCTTGCCGCCCACTAATGCCTGATCATGTGACTCAACATAGTTTACGGTGCGTTCATCAGCGCGACGATTGGTCAATTCGTGCCAGAGGAAGTTGACAGACCAGTCTTCATCGCGGATATCACGTACGAGTTTGAACCAGCATTCCGGCACGCCCATCGCCATACGATAGTCAAAGCCGATACCTTTTTCTTCAATAGGCGCTCCAATCCCAGGCATACCACTGACATCTTCAGCGATGGTTAATGCATCAGGACGGACCGCATGAATCACTTCATTCGCAAGCGTCAAGTAGGTACAGGCATCCTCATCAACGGTGCTGTCAAAATACATTCCGTAGTTTGAGAAGTCAACTCCA
>JAFTHG010000305.1 GCA_017457555.1 Kiritimatiellia bacterium
CAACCCCTGTTGTTGATTCACCGACAGGCGCGCTTTGGCAGCGGGAGAGAGTAGCCCATTGATATACGCCTCGCCACCCTTGAAATCGCCCTTTTTGGCAAACTCCTGAACTTTGTAGATGGTTTCCTGCGGATTAAAAGACCATGCTGCGACAATCCCCGTCTTATCCTGCGGATCCAACCGTTTGAGTTGGTCCCACGCCGCTTTCAAGACATTAGCCTGTTGGGTACGTTTAAGATCCATTTCCGGCAAGAGCAGCCGAATCGCCTGCTCGGCACCATCAATGGTTTCCTGTGACAGAAGCGCTTGAATCTGTGCGGCGCGTTGCTCACCTTCACGGACAAGTGCAACCACTTCCGCCTCAGACGTGTCCCATGCCAACCCCTGACGCAGCAAAACGCAGCGCCCCTGTGCATCAAAAACGGCAAGACCCGGATAGTTCTCCAGTTCGAAACGAATCCCCTTCAAGGCCTCCCACTCTGCCCGTAACGCCTCCGTGACCACTTCGGGTTCGTCAATTATCGCCACCTGCATGCCCAGTGTTTGCCGGAACGAGGGCGTTTGCCACATCTTCCGCAGTTCCACATCGGCATCACACCAGTCACTTCCCGTGTACAAAACGGCCTGTTGCGCCAGTGCTGAAAGCGCCACCAGAGCAAAGATAACGGCACTCCCCAAACGATAAGCATTCCGCATCGTAAGTCCTCCCTCTTACAATAAACATACTTTCTGGATTCTGTGGCTGCAAAAAATGCGTCTGTTACAGTAGAAAAACGCTTTCATACGGCCGCATATCACTCTACGATAAAACAAATCGAGCCATGCTCTGGCTCGATTTGTTTCGGGAAATAAGATGTTATGCCAACTTTTTACGGAGCAATTCCTGCACCATTTGCGGGCTGGCCTTACCCTTGGACTGCTTCATGACTTGTCCCACGAGGAAGCCAATTGCGGCACCTTTGCCCGCCTTAACCTCAGCCACCACCTTGGGATTGGCCTCCAAAACGGCATCGACAAAGGCCTCAATCGCGCCAGCATCGGAAACCTGACCCAAGCCACGTTCCTTCACCATTGCGGCAGGATCGCCGCCCTTCTCAAAGAGTTCGGGTAGCAGAGCCTTCGCCGTGGGGCCATTAATGGTCTTACCCTCCAGCAATTTGAGCAAATCTCCAAGCGCTTCCGGTGTCAATTGGGAATCACTCAACTCAACACCGGTCTTTGCAGTGAGTGCCAAGACTTCCGCCATCACCCAGTTGGAAGCCAGTTTACCATTACCGCAACGCTTTGCAGTGGCCTCAAAGAAATCGGCTAAGGCGCGATCTGCCGAGAGCACACCGGCATCATACTCCGGAATGCCGTATTCAGCAATCATGCGTTCGCGACGCTTTGCAGGAGCTTCGGGCAACTGAGCCGCCCACGCAGCGACCTGTTCGGCAGAGAGTGCGATCGGCATCAAATCGGGTTCAGGGAAGTAGCGGTAGTCATCCGAATTTTCTTTCGAACGCATCACAGCCGTTTCGCCTGCTTCGGTATCCCAACGCCGCGTTTCCTGACGCAAAGCCTGACCCGCATCACACGCCGCCTTTTGGCGTTCAATCTCATAAAGCAGCGCCGCATGAATGCCGCTGAAGGTGTTCATATTCTTGATTTCAATCTTTGTGCCATAGGCTTGCTGCCCCTTGGGACGAATTGAAATATTCACGTCCGAGCGCATATTGCCCTCTTCAAGATTGCACTCCGAAACACCGGCATAAATCATCATCTCGCGCAATGCCGTGAGATACGCAATCGCTTCATCGGCAGAGCGCATATCGGGTTCGGAAACAATTTCCATCAACGGCGTTCCGGCGCGATTGAAATCAACACCCGAGCACCCTGCACGGTGGGTCAATTTACCCACGTCTTCTTCCAGATGGATATGATGAATGCGAACAGTCTTCTTCTCTCCGCCCTCACCTACGATTTCCACACCGCCACCCAGACACAGCGGATAGTCCAATTGCGTGATCTGGTAGTTCTTTGACGAGTCGGGATAAAAGTAATTCTTGCGGTCAAACTTGGCATAGTCGGCGATCTTACAGCCGAGCATCAGGCCCGCCATCACCGTGTAACGGATAGCTTCCTGATTCATAGCCGGCAAAGCTCCGGGATAACCGAGGCACACAGGGCAGACATGGGCATTGGGGCTGGCGCCGAATGCCGTGCTGCAACCGCAAAACATCTTCGTGGTGGTCTTCAGCTGAACGTGCGTTTCCAGACCGATAACAACTTCGTATTCCATCTGATTCAATCTCCTTAGGCACGTGGAAGTTCGAGAGCTTTAGCGGCTTTGAAAAGCGTCATTTCGCCAAAGTTCGGAGCAATTAACTGGATGCCGACCGGTTTGCCTGCCTGTGTCGTGCCAGCCGGGATTGCGATTGCACAACATCCGGCGAGGTTCACGCCGACTGTGAGCACGTCCGAGAGATAGTTGCGAATCGGATCATCCTGATAGACGCCCAGCGGCCAGGCGGGTTCGGGCGTGACAGGCGTCAGCAACGCATCGCATTCTGCAAAGGCCTGATTGAAATCACGGCGGATCAGGGTACGCACCTTCTGCGCACGATTGTAGTAAGCATCGTAGTAACCGCTGGACAACACAAAGGTACCGAGCAGCACACGGCGTTTCACTTCTGCGCCAAAGCCTTCGGCACGCGTCCGCTTATACTGTTCAATCACGTCATCACACGGCACACGTTGGCCATACCGCACACCGTCAAAACGTGCCAGATTCGCTGAGATTTCAGCCGTCATACAAATGTAATAGGTCGGAATGCCATACTGCGAGTGCGGCAAAGACACCGGTTTCAGCGTGCCACCCAGCGCCACTACACGCGCCTTCATCGCTTCTGCAAAGGCGCGCACCTCATCATCCAAACCGTCACCGTAGTACTCTTCCGGAATACCAAAGGTCATTCCCTTCAAAGGTTGGTCGGGGTCGCATCCCTGCCAGGCGGTGGTGTAATCGGGAACAGGTTCGTCCAGGCTTGTGGCATCCATCGGATCGCGCCCAGAAATAACGTTCATCAGGATCGCAGCGTCTTCAACCGTCTTGGTCATTGGCCCCACCTGATCCAGCGAGGAAGCGCACGCCACAATACCATAGCGCGACACACGGCCATAGGTCGGCTTCACCCCCACAATACCGCAATGCGAGGCGGGCTGACGAATCGAACCGCCCGTGTCAGAACCCAGAGCACAAATCGCCAAATCGCCACCCACTGCCGCTGCACTGCCGCCAGAGGAACCGCCCGGAATGCAACCGCGTGCCACTGGATTTTCGGTAGGACCGAAACCGGAGGTCTGCGTGGTTGAGCCAAGGGCGAATTCATCCATATTTGTTCTGCCGAGGAAGACGGCACCGGCAGCGCGCAACTTGGCAATCACGGTGGCATCATATGGGGCGACATAGCCTTCCAGAATGCGCGAAGATGCCGTGCACGGTTGCCCGATGACATTCATATTATCCTTGATTGCAATCGGCACGCCCAACATCGGCAAGTCTTCACCAGCAGCGCGGCGACGGTCACATTCAGCGGCCTGAGCCAGCGCACCCTCCGCATCAATCGTCACATAGGCGTGAATATCAGCCTGAGAAGCCTCCATCACATTGATCAAAGCCTGCGTCAAATCTACAGAGGTAAAGGTTCCCTCGCGCAAGCCTTTGAGTGCTTCAGCAATTGTTAATTTATGCAATTCCATGGAAATGCTCCTTATTCCACAATACGCGGCATGCGGATTTCATCTTCGATACGTGCCGGAGCGTTCGCAAGAGCCGCTTCGGTTTCCAGTCCTTCCACCGGCGTATCGGCACGAAAGATATTATTGACCTGGTGACCGTGCAGCGTTGCCTTTTCATCTGCCACATCCAACCCAGCAATACGGTCGACATAAGCAACGATTGTTTCGAGCTGACTGCCAAAGGTGGTCCGCTCCTCTTCGGTTAAATCCAGTCGCGCCAGATGCGCTACTCGGTCAATATCAAATCCCGGCATAACGTGTGTACTCCTTAAAAAATAGGACGAAAGTATAACAAATCAGGCATCTTTCGGTTTTTCTTTGTGAAAGATCAGCTGTAAACCATTCCAGGCATTGTGGAAAAAGACGTAAAAGGCGGGGCCAAGTGCCGCAAAGGGAACATCACAAGCGAAGGCCAAATAGGTGGTATAAGAGGTGTTCTTCTGTCCCAGCAATTGCGAACACTCGCGCAGATGTCCCGGCATTCCCAGAAGTGCACCGAGGGCAAACATCCCCACACAGAGCGCCACATCAATGACAATCACCCAAAGGACGTCGGTCCGTGGGAATTGTGCGGCGTGTTGTTCAAGGGACTGTGCGGCGGATGCGGCAATAATCGCCACTAAGCCGACCCACACATAGAGCGTTGAGGGCGTAAGTTTCTGCCCCCAACCACGGGCACGTTCGCCGAATTTCCGACGCAACAAGAGCGCAATCACCATCGGCAGGAGCGTCACCAGAAAGACACGGCTCAGAATCAGCCCGGCAGGTTGATCCGCAAGCCACTGGATAAAGCGCACACTATCCTCCCACCACGGGGCCGCCATTGAGGCAAAGTCCGGAAAATCGCTCCACACCGGGCGATGCAATACCGGCGGAATCAACAGTGGAAGCGCTGCACTCATGCAGAGCGTGCTCAGAAGGAAGCCCGCTGTTGCAAAGGAGATACTGCCTCCCAGAAGATTGACAATTACGGGAGCGGCGGCAGCAGTGGGCGTCACAGCGGTGAAAAAGGCGGCTTGTGCAAAGCGTTCAGGAATGCCACAGAGCAGCATTCCTTGCCAGAGCAGCGGCGGGAAAAGGAGATTAACGACTAACACACGCCAATGTTTCGGCGTAACGGTTTGCCGTGTGAAGGTCATTCGCAGGAAGACCACCGTCAGCATATACGCCAAAAAGACGGCCATCAGCGGTTTCAGGGCGGCCAGCCACGGGCAGAACCACCCTCCTGCAAAACCGAAAATCAACAGCAATGTCCGCAGCATCGTCCCGGAACTCCCTTCTCCTGCGCCGGCCTTATGCCGATCGCGGAGCCGAATTTTTCCGGAAGAGGATGTAGAGTGTCAGGTCGGTGGATACCAACAGGAGATCCATGACGTAGAGCCACAGCACATAACGCGCCAGAAGCCCTGCATCTGCCGCCGGAGGATTGAATACTTTATGGATGATGCCACAGATGTAACCGCTCATCACAATCGCCATAAACATCGGCGATTTCCCGCGAACAAAGCGTGTCCGAAGCGATTTGGCAATTGATGCCGGCCAGCTTACGCCAAAGGCCAGCAACATTAATGCCTCAAAGAGCCATCCGGTCATTTAGAGTTGCTCCGGCATAGGCGGCGGAGGTTGATCCCCTGTTTCTGCCGCAACGTCTTCGCCCTGCGCTGTGGCGAGGGAGATATTGGCGATGCCTGCCAGACGGCAAGCGTCCACCACCTTCATGAAATCGGCATAGGACGTGGTCGCATCGGCGCGCACAATCACCGGTTGGTCCGGCAAATAACCTGCCACCTGCGAGAGTAAACGGCTCAATCCTTCACCCTGCAAGACGCGGCCATTCACCGTAACGCGGCCATCTTTGGATACGTTCAGGATAATTTCACCGGGCAAACGGGTCGAGGAATGGCCCGACTTGGCACTGGGGAGCGTTAAGTCCACCTCATATTCCCACTGGGAGAAGACGGACGAGGTGACAAAGAAACAGAGCAACAGAAAGACCACGTCCATCATTGCGGTCATCTGGAATCGCGGCAAGACCTGCTGTCGGCGACGAAAATTCATAGAACCCTCAGTCCTGAGCGTGCTTGCTGCTCAACACCGCCACCATTTCTGCGCAGGTGCTTTCCAATGTTGCCACAATCTTTGCCGCACGACGACGGAAGAATGCATACATCATCATCGCCGGAATCGCCACAAACAAACCGAAAATGGTCGTGATAATCGCCTGCGACACACCTTCAGCCAGGAGCGTTGGCTTCGCAGCTGCCACATCGGATGCCACCGCACCGAATGCCGAGAGCATACCGATCACCGTTCCCAACAGACCCACCATCGGAGCAATCGTGGCAATTTCGAGCAACCACTGCGTCTGCCCCTGAATCATATCCGACTGACGAGCGCCTTCACTTTCTGCAACTTTAGAAATCAATTCTGCACTGGCACAAGGCGCATTCCGCACCGCATCCAGCGTAGCAATCATCACAGCTGCCAGCGGCGACGGAGAATCTTCGCACAAACGGCGCGCTTCTGTCACGTCCTCCTGAAGCAGATAGGCCGGCAAATCACGGCGCAGACGGCGGGGCACCACAGCACCTTCACGCAACGTTGCCAAAAAGTAAAGACAGAACGTCGCACCAATCACACTCATGCCCAGCAAGACCCACATCAACCAACCGCCATAATTCCAGGCTTCAAGCAACGTCATCGCAGTGGCATTACTGATCAAAAAAAGCGACATCATAAATGTAGTATCCTTTCTAAAATGTCAACATTATAGCATTTTACACTCTTATAGGATATAAGATTTTCACGCAAAGGTGACAGTGATTGCTATAATATGACCGTATTTTTGATTTTTGGAGCCCGAAACAGATGACTTTCGCAACCACAACCGCCCCTTTTCGCGGATATTTCCGGAGCCTTTCCCTCTCCATCTTCCTCCTTGCCGCTTGCAGTTGGATGCACACACTGACCGCTCGCCCCGTTACAACAGCCGAAACGCAAAAGGCCGCCCAGCACTGGCTGTATGCCAATCCTCACCTCCTGCGTGTCTCCGGAGATGCTTCCCTCACCGACATTACCACCGCTTCCGGTCAAATCCTCCTGAGAAAGGTGCTCTATCCCTCCGGTGGAGCCCTGCTCATTACGGCCGACACGCGCCTCCCTCCCATCCTCGCCATCCTCTCACGCGGACGCATCTCACCCACCCATCCGCTCATTCGCCATCTGAAAGCCGACGTCATCGCTCGCTTAAAAGAGCTGCCTGACACCGATGATGCAGCATGGGCGCCCCTCCTTGCCGAACAACCTCCAGCCCCGGCCATTCAACCTCTCTACGTCTTTGACGCCGAACGCTGGGACGGCGAACTCAATCACTGGAATCAGGAGAGTTTTAATCGTTATGGCCAGTGGGAAGAAGGCACGCTCTACAATCGCTACACACCCGAACACTATATGGCCGGATGCGTCGCCATCGCCGGCAGTGCCATCCAGCAATTCTACGCCTTTCCCACCGAACAAGCCGCCTACACCAATGCCTTTTGTGCCGTATACGATGCCGATCTGAAACCGCAATTCCGTCCATTGCAAACACGTCCCGGCCCCTACCACTGGGAAATCCTGCCGAAATCCTGGCAGAAAAACCAGCCCCTCACAGAAGAACAACGCGAGCTCATCGCCCGAATCGCCGCCAATAGTGGTGTCATTACAGGCACCCATTACGCTGCCACCGCCTCCGGAGGCAGCACCTATTTCCTGATGGAAGGCCTCCGTTCAGGCGCAGGATACGCCACCGGCATGGAATATTGCCCCACACCCACCACGCCCATGACCCCCTTCCTCTCCGGACTCCTCTATGCCCAGCTCCGCTGTGGCGCACCCTGTGTCCTTGACCTCGGCGGAAAAGCCGGCAACCATGCCGTCGTCGCCACCGGCATTGCAGAAGACCATCAACCAACGACATCCACACGCCTCTTCTACGGTTGGGGCGGCAGCGGCGATGCCTGGTACGCCCTGCCCTCAAAAGGCAGCTTCCACGGCATCCTTGGCATTGGCACCCTCGTCTCAACAGACGGTGCCTGCATTCCCATCACTGGCACACTCCTGCAACAAGACGGCACGCCAGCAGCACACCACCCCATTACCATCGCCGGGACACCCCATACCACCGATGGTGCCGGACGCTTTGCCACCCGCATTGCTCCCACCCCCTCCGTCACCATCCGTGCAGGAACACACCACACCACCCTCACCCTCAATGCTGACCTCCTCCACCGCGCCACCACCGAACCCTGGGCCACCCCAAACCCCAACGCCGTCACCACCGACACCC
>JAFTHG010000306.1 GCA_017457555.1 Kiritimatiellia bacterium
CACATGCTTGGCAGGGGCGGTGTCGATCTGTCTCGGACGGAGCGAGCACCGCCCCCATTAGCGTCTTTGCGGTGAAAAATCTGGCAGTGCTGCACTCGCCACGCGCCACTAAAAGCGAGCCTTGCGAGCGCACGTGCCACTGTGGCGTAGCCACCCACATGCTTGGCAGGGGCGGTGTCGATCTGTCTCGGACGGAGTGAGCGCCGCACCCATTAGCGTCTTTGCTGTGAAAAATCTGGCAGTCCTGCGGCGCAGCCCCTGCGCAACAAGGCA
Organism: Kiritimatiellia bacterium; assembly: GCA_017457555.1. GTDB lineage: Bacteria > Verrucomicrobiota > Kiritimatiellia > RFP12 > DVOR01 > Spyradenecus. The sequence goes on from JAFTHG010000306.1 coordinate 274, forward strand.
CTCTCCCCTTGGTTTTGACCGAGAGTGGCGAAAGGCTTATCCTTTAAGACAAAAAGCATAACCCATTGATTTTTCAATCATTATCTTACTTCTTCCCAACCTTTGGATAAAAAACTTAAAAATAGTACTTGTCATACGGAGGGGGGGCACTATAATAGCAATATCCTTTGAATAGTAAATCGGTGTTTGCAGATTCTAGAAAGAGGTATTTTTTACGGCATCTTTTGTATAGATGTTGTGAACGAAAGGGTTCGATAATGAAGAAAGCAACGATTATTACGGGTATTGCTCTTGCTGCGTTGATGAGCGGCTGTGCGGCAGTGAATCCGTTAGAAGTTAAACAAACAGCACGCGACCTTCAGAAGGCTCAGGATGTAATTACTCGTCCGCTTCCTGAATCGCGTTATAAAATTGCAATTTTGTCGAAGTCAATCAAGCACGCGTCTGATCCGTCAAATGATAATTATTTGGCTAGCGAAATGGAAAGTGCTCTTGCTACGAAATTGACGGGGCTTGGTTGGTTCGATACGGTTGATCGCAAAAATGGTATCGCTATTGTAAGTGAAGCGATGCTGTCTGGCAACGAGGATGAAATTCCTGAAGCTCAGTTGGCACTTGTGGCAGAATCGTCTGTTACGTATATTGCTAAACAGGGTTGGAAGCGTACTGCATATGCAAACAAGGCTCGTGGCGCAGAGGTGATTACCGATTTCCGGTTGGTTGACTTGAGCACGAAGGAGCCAATTTTGGTGAAAAAGTATCGTTCGGCTATTGACGATACCGCAAAGGGGTCTGCTCGTGAGGCAATTACGATTGCTGCAGCAATGAATGCGACCAAGTTTGCACAGACGTTAGCATCTCGCTTGTTGCCGGAAGGTAAGGTTATTCAAACCCGCGGTGATGGTAAATATGCACAGATTTCGTTGGGCAAGAACTATCAGTTGACGCCTGAAGTCTCGCGTTGGGCTTGGTGGCCTTACAAGTTCTTGCCTCTTTGGTATGTCAAGGAAACCGTTACACCTGCAACCACTGTTGACTTCGTAAAGATTGAGAAGGAAGGTGATGCTTATAACATTCTTCCTCCGTTTGCGAAGGGTAGTGTGATTAGCACTGAGTTGAAGTCTGCTTGGATTGAGGTCGAAAATTCTGAACTTGCAAATGTCTTCCGCGAAGACAAGGTCATGGTGGCAGAGCCTACCGCTGATGTGGGTAGCGATCTTTAATTGGTGAGGTGAGTATGAAATCGAGAATTGCGATTCTGTTATTGCTATTGACATGGTCAATTGGGGCTACGGCGAAGCCTGTTGTTGCAATTGGCGAATTTGAGCATCGTGTTCGCGGTGGCTCTTCAACGACGCATGCAGTGGTATTAAAGGATCGCATTCTCGATCTCATCCATAATTCCAACAAGTTTGAGGTGGTAGAACGAGATCGTTTAAAGGATTTGTTAAAAGAGATGCAGCTTGTTGATGCGGGAATGACCGAGAGGTCTTTGTAAATGCTCACCAGGTCAAAGGTGGAGAGTTTAATAAGCCCCTTCTGCATGGCGGGCGAATCAGGTGCGCCACCCAAAGGCATGGTGCGCCCACCATAAGGATACGCGCCACCCAGCACAAGGCGTTCGCCAGCCACCACCGGCGTCCCATCAGCCGCTACGCCTTTTCCTTCGCCATACGGCCGAACAGGATTCTGCTTGACTTCTCCATTAAGGTATGTCACACTATCAATCGTGACGGCATTGCCAGCCGAGTTGTTGCCTAATACGGCTCTTCTCACCAATGGGGGCAGTGCCGTTATCTGTATTTCCTCAACGGAATAGATGCGGTGGCCGTGAGAGACAGACTCTTTTACGGTTATCTTAGCCGCAGCAAACCCAGGACCAATGCGAACAGGCGCATAGAAGCGCTTAATGCTTTTAACATTGACGTCACCATATTGATCTGGTCGAGTCTCTGTCAAAATCGCCGTCGCAAACAATTGATCAATCGCTGAAGCGAGTTCGTAATGTTGTTGACGCGTAAATCCATTGCTCACAGACTTTGCTACGGCCGCGTTGCTAACCAGCTTGTTCGCCCCTGTTGCGGAAAGCCTTGCTTCTATTCCAGTAGCATTATTAATCAATATCTCGCCTTTCAGCGACTTTAACCGCTTGTTACTGTCGGCAAAAGATATACCTTCACGCGAGAGTGCGATAAATGTATCGCCCTTCGTCACGTCCGGCATCGGCTTGGAGCTGATATCCAGTAACTCTTCCGGAAGCGTCTCTTCTGGCGCGGGTGTCTTGCCATTGACTGGAGAGGCGACAAACGAACCGTTCGCTTGTTCGAAGAGGGGCGTTGCTTCGGCCATCTGACGCACGGCCGCTTCATGCGCTTCTTGGTAGAGCGCAGGATCGGTAAAGTAGTTCTCCCATTTGAGGGCGCGCTCCTTGAGCACGGTAATCGCCTGCTTGATCTGCACTTTGTCGGTCGTATCGGTAATGCCGAGCTGCTGCGCAAATTCACCCTTGAGTGACAGCGCGTCGCCCTTGCTGAGGGCCGCATTGAGGCGTTGCACCGCCTGTAATGCTTCACGACGCTTACCTGCGGCATAGCGTGCTTCTGCTTCGGCATTGGTTGAAGAATATCGCATTTTGGAAGAAAAGTTTCAAGATGGGCAGTATTTTGTCGTTGTTGCTGCGCGAGTCTCAAAGCGTAAGATTTATGAGTCTTATCGTTCTTATTTTAAAGCACTTGATAATCCAACGTTTTATTTGAATGCAAGTGATCGAGAGTTGGCAGATGCATTTAAGCGTTATTTTATTGATAAAGGCGTGGCGATTACGGAAAATCTGTCGGAAGCGAATTACGTAATTCGCTTAACTGGTCGCTTTGTTGAACGTAAGAACCCTGTATTAGATTCCATGGGGACAACGCTTACAATTACATTGGAAGTGTGCTCAACAGATGGTAAAACGACACTTTTTCAACTTCCAACAAAGCGTTTTTCAAAGGATAGTGAGATTTTAACTCAGGAACAACGTCGCGATGAGGTTGCGAATCGCGCATTTCGTGATCTTAAAACGGAATTAGACGAAGCCGTTCATCAGATGGTTATTCGCATGTTGGATAATGCTGAGTGATTAATAAGGAGATTAAGGTATGAAATTAGCACGACACAACGGTTCGTTTTTGTCACTAGGGCTTCTTTTGACAAGTGTTCTTGCGTTCGCACAGACGCCGCAGCCATCTTCTCAGCCCCCTTCGACAGTATTAGAGATGATGGATGATTTCCTTCTAGAGAAGGAGTGGGGGCTTGGCTGTAACGAATTGAATGGAAAAACGTTTCTTGTTGCGCAAGGTACTGCGGTAATAGGAGATGCTCGCGATACAAAAATGTACGGGAGTGCGCGCAAAAATGCTTATGACCGTGCGATGTTAGTCGCGAAACAAAAGGTCGCTGAATATTTAGCAACGGAGATTGCATCAAATCCGCTAAATCGTTGGGGGGCTCCTTCTTCCAACTCTGTTGGTGGAATTTTGTTGGAACGTGTGATGGCCGATATTAAAGCCGATTTGTGCGCAAAAGGCGTTGATTTAAATGACCTTGAAGGTACGGATGGGAATGAATTGGCGAAAGACCTTGTCCGCAGTGAACGTTATTCCAAGATGATTAAGATGGTTGCGCAGGCAGAGGTGCTTGGCGTTCAGGCTTTTTGTACGTTCGAATCCGTGAATGAATCGGGTAAGCCCGAGATGGGCGTGATTGCGGTTTGGAGTCCTCGATTGCACGATATTGCATCGTCAATTGCAACTGGTTTTATGGTAGAGCCTGGGCGGGCAAAGGAACGTATCGCAAAGCAAGTTCGAGCACCAAAGGAAACACTTTTATCCTCTTATGGCGTTAGACTTTTTGCAGATCAAAACGGCGACTGGGTTCTTGTTGCCTATGGTCAGGGTAATAGCGATGATGAAGCACGCTTGCATGCTACGAGTATGATTCGCGAATTTGCAGGTGAAGTTGTGGCGGTGGCAAGTGCATCTTATAGTGCAGAAGCATTTCAGGAATATGATGATGGAGCTGAAGGTTATTCTGCTTTGAATGCTTTCTATAAACGAGGGATTGCAGTCGCAGAAACGATGACGATTGCAGGGATGACGCCGGTTTATGAAACTCGAATTAAACACCCTATGACAGGGAAGGTCGTTAGCATTTGCGTTCAGTCGTGGTCAATTAAACAAGCTGCGCTCGCGGTTGAAATGATTTCAAGTGGCAAGGGTAAGTTTAAGGCTCTACAAGGGTATTCAAGTGCGGTTGGAATGCCTGGAGATGACTCTTCAATTCAGTAATTTTGTTATGTAAAACAAAGAAAGGAATACTTCCATGAAACACTTACTTATTGCATGTGCAGCAGCTTCAGCATTGGGCTTGGCTGTAGCGCAAGATAATGCTGTCGCTTCTGAAGCGATTGCTCCAGAAGAAACCGTGGTTGAAACTTGCCAGGTTCAAGATAAAGACATTCAGGAAATGATTGACGCTTATCTTGCCGAAAAGGGATGGTCTGGCGGGTACAACACCAAGAAGAATGGCGATGTATTTTATATTGCACAGGGGGCTGCGGTTATCCAAGCGCCTGTTAATGGCGCGAATTACATCGGCTCGCGTATGAATGCGTTTAATAAGGCGATGCTTGATGCAAAGAAGCAGATGGTAGAATACCTTGGGACGGAAATTTCCTCTGAGACTGTTCGCAGCTACCAAGAAGGTGAATTCCCTTCTCCTGAAGCGGTTAAAGAATCTGAAGATTCTACTTCAATTTGTGGCAAGGTAAAAGCATTGCTTCGCGCGAAGTTGGATACTGCTCTTCGTAGCGAAGGAATTGATCCTTATGCCGCTGGCGCAGAATCTGCTGACGCAGCTAAGAAATTGCTCGCAAGCGAACAGTTTTCAAAGACTGTCAAGTCGTGCGCTGAGGGCTATGTTATTGGTCTTCAGGCGATTTACACCTGTGAAGGCGGTGTGAGTGGCGATAAGGCCGAAATCGGTGTAGTTGCCATTTGGAGTGAGAAATTGCAGCAGATGGCTACGTCTGTGATGACGGGACAACCTGTTGCAGGCGTGGCTGCGAAGAAAAAAGTGATCGAGCAAATCGCAAAGGATCCAGGTGCATTACTTTCGACCTTTGGTGTGCAGCAGAAGATTGATGAAGCAGGTGACTTGGTTTTGGTTTCCTTTGCGCAAGCAGGTGGGGCTGCTAAGGGTGCTCAAGGAAAAGCTAAAACTCAGGCAATGACGTTACTTCGCGAATTCGCCGCCGAACAGGTTTCGGTCGCTACGGATATGCTCAACGCAGAATCAACCGAAGAGTTTGAAGATGCTACGGAAGAATATCAAGACACAAGTGCATACGCAGAGAAGGTGAAGGCCGTTGCCGAGAAGATTGACATGGCGGGTATCTCTGTTATTCGCACATGGAAAGCAAAGCATCCGTTGAATGGTCGTACCGTTTATGGTTGCATTTGTGCTTGGTCGCCTAAGCAGGCAAATTTGGCTACAGGCTTGAAGAAGCGCATGGCCGATACGCCTCGTCAACCTGTGGTTAAGGCAAAGACCGCCCCTGAAAAGGCAAAGGCTGCAAGTGCAACAACGAATAAAGCACCTGCTGCCCCTGCAAAAGCTCCTGCAGCAAAGAAGGTGAAGGAACAGCCTAAGCCGACCGCCGCAAATTATAGCGCAGGTGGCATTTCGGGTGACGAAGATGCTTTCTAAGATCATTGGAAGTTTTTTTCTAGTGATGTTCTGTGTGGAGGTCGCTTGTTCGGCCTCCGCACAGGAGTTGTTTCTTGCCAATCAAGAGTTGGTTTTAAGCCAAAAGGCAACGTTGGTTGAGAACCGCCTTTTTGTGGTTGGGCGTGTGAAATCGAATAGTCGACTGGGGGATTCTATTGGATTTGACAAGGCTGCGTTGCGGGCATATCAAAACGTTGATTGCTTCCTGTTTAAGAGTGCGCCATGGCCATCGCGTGTAAAGGAAGAAGAGCGCGCTATTCTTTGGGAAATGTATCGGTTGGCCGCCCCGTTTAAAGCTAAAGTAGAAGGAGCAACACGCCTCCTTGAATCACGTGATGCAAATGATAAATTTACGGTAGTTCTTGCAATCCCGATAGAGGAAGTTAAGAAATTGCAGCGTGTATCTGAAGAAGAGCTTTTAATTTTGCTTCAACATTATCGGTCGTATACAGACGTTATATTTAAGGAAGATGAAAAAGCGATTTTGCAACTTAAAGAATAATAGAAAAGTGTGAGTGATAAAATGATTTACGATAAGTGTACATGAAGTGTTGGAGATGGTGGACGTGGGGAGGTTTTAACGAGAGAGGATGATACGAGATGTTAGAGTATCTTGATGCTGCTGTGGTTAATGCGCTTCGTTAGATTGTTGGAGGATTTGGCTTTGTTTTTGTGCTTGCGTTTTTGATGTGGAAATTTAGTCAAAGACGTCGTGGGATGGGGGCGCTTTTTGTAGATACGACTTCCACACAATAATCGAATGACATATTTTCGTGAAAAACCTGTCATTGTGACAGCCTCATCAATTAATGCACTTCGCTCCGAGCGGTGTTTTGCACGTGCATATCTTAGCTTCATTTTCGTCATATATTCCCTCGTTGTTTTTGCTGTCATGGCGCAGCTCCTTCGGTGCATATTCAAATGACACATAGGAGTAGTCGTGTGACATAAACGAAACCTGTCCAGTATACATAATGATGTCCCATTATGTTAAATGAATAATCCTGTCTTTTATGTAGGGAAAGTGCAGGGGTTTTTGATAGAATAGTGGGTATGAAAATTCTCGTTATCGGTAATGGTGGGCGTGAACACGCTTTGGTTTGGAAGATTGCTCAAGATGCGAGCTCTCCTGAGATTTTTTGTGCTCCTGGAAATGCCGGCACGGCGTCGCTTGCGACGAATTTGCTGATTGGCGCAGAGGATGTGCCGTCAATCGTTGCGTGGGCGCAGGAGAATCGGCCTGATTTGGTGGTCGTTGGTCCGGAAGCACCGCTCTGCCTGGGTGTGACGGATGCCTTGGAAGCGATTGGCCTTAAGGTGTTTGGTCCGTGTGAAGCGGCTGCTCGGTTGGAGGGGAGCAAGGCGTTCTCAAAGGATGTCATGGAGAAGGCGGGTGTCCCAACAGCCCGTTTTCGTGTGTACACGGATTCTGAGACGGCGATTGCGGAATTGGAAGATTTTGGATTTCCGGTGGTGATTAAGGCTGATGGTCTTGCCGCAGGTAAAGGCGTAGTTATTGCTCAGACGCAGGATGAAGCCGAGACAGCCTTGAAGGATATGTTGGATGGGGGCCGTTTCGGTGCTGCGGGCGCTGAAGTGGTGGTGGAAGAGTTTCTGGATGGCGAGGAAGCGTCTGTTTTTGCCCTTTGTGATGGCGAACATGTGGTGCTCTTGCCGGCGGCTCAGGACCACAAACGTGTCTTTGATAATGATGAGGGGCCGAATACCGG
>JAFTHG010000307.1 GCA_017457555.1 Kiritimatiellia bacterium
GACGGTAGCAAATGCTTATTTGGCGATTGATGCGAACTTGGAAATTATCCCGGTGTTGAATAAGGTGGATTTACCAAGTGCGGATGTGCCGGGGGTAATTCAACAGATTGAGGATGTTCTGGGGATTCCGGTGGATCCGGTATTGACGATTTCTGCAAAGACCGGCGTAGGTGTGCCTGAGGTGCTGGAAGAGGTGATTCAACGCATTCCGCCACCCACGACGACGGCTGAGTCTGGGGCGTTGCGTGCGTTGGTTTTTGACTCGGTGTTTGATATCTATCGCGGTGTGATTACCTATGTCCGCGTCGTGGATGGTTGCATCCGGGCTGGAGATATGCTGCGCTTTATGAGTACTGGGCAGTCAACGCCGGTAAAGGAAGTGGGCATTTTTTCGCCATCGCAGAAGCCTGTTGATAAGTTGGAGGCCGGGCAGGTAGGCTATATCGTGGGGGCCATTAAGGACCCCTCGGAAATTAAGATTGGTGATACGCTGACGTATGACCGTGATGGTGCAGATGAACCGCTGAATGGGTTTAAGGAAATTCACCCGACGGTGTTTTGTGGCATTTACCCTGTGAGTACGGATGAGTACAATAAGGTGCGCACTGGACTTGAAAAACTGCATCTGAATGACTCGGCGTTTACCTTCCATGCGGAGAGTTCGGTGGCGCTGGGGTTTGGTTTCCGTTGTGGCTTTCTGGGACTGCTTCATATGGAAGTGGTGCAGGAACGCTTACGCCGCGAGTTTCAGCTCGATATCATCAATACGCATCCGGCTGTTATCTATAAGGTAACATTGAAGGATGGATCGGTGATGGAGATTGATAATCCGGTGTTGTTGCCTGATGTGACGCGCATTGAGATGATTGAAGAGCCGATGATTAAGGCGCGTATTATTACAATGAGTAATTGTATGGGCGATATCATGCGGTTGGTGATGGAGCGTCGCGGAATTGTGGATTGCACAGAAACACTGGATGCACAACGTGTGATCTTGACGTGTATTTTGCCATTGAATGAGATTCTCATTGATTTCCATGATACGCTGAAATCCATTTCGCGCGGCTATGCCTCAATGGATTACGAACCTCACGGTTATCAGGCCAGTGATATTGTGCGGATGGATATTTTGTTGAATTCTGAGCCAGTGGATGCGTTCAGTTGCATGGTGCACAAGGATCGTGCTGTGGCGCGCGGTAAGCAGATGTGCAAGGCATTGAGCGAAACCATTCCGCCGCACATGTTCAAGATTCCGGTGCAGGCATGTATTGGTCGAACGATTATTGCGCGTGAGGATATCCGGCCTTTCCGAAAGGATGTGACGGCGAAATTGTATGGCGGTGACGTCACGCGAAAGCAGAAATTGTTGAAGAAACAGGCGGAAGGTAAGAAGCGAATGAAGGAATTCGGTTCGGTCAATGTTCCGCAGAGTGCTTTTATTGCTGTATTAAGAGGAACAACGGAGGAAAAATGAGTGATCCTTCTACAGTTGCAGATGTTTCCCAGACGTTACATTGGGACTTTTGGACCTACTTTCTGAATCCATATTTTTGGAGCGGCTTTATGGGGTGGTGTGTCGCGCAGACCATTAAGATGACGCGTGGCGCAATCCGCACGAAGAGTTTGGACTTCACTTATTTGATGAGCACAGGCGGTATGCCAAGTGCACACTCCTCCCTGGTGGTGGGCATCTTTGTCAGCCTTGGCATCGGGGTGGGGTGGGCCGCACCCTACACAATTCTGGCCAGCGTGGTGGCGTCGATTACGATGTTTGATGCGGCAACGGTTCGCCGTGCAGCTGGACTTCAGGCACGTCTGTTGAATAAATTGACGCGTCAACTCTTCAAAGAACACCGCTTGTCTGTGAAACCCCTGAAGGAGATGCTCGGGCATACGCGCACGGAAGTCTTTGGTGGGATGATCACCGGAACAATTGTTGCAATCGTGGTGATGTTCCTGTGGGATAAATTCGGCTGGCCCGGCATCTAATCACGTTGTACTTTATAACATTCATTCGGACATCCGGCAACGTCATTGATAGTGCCGGATGTTGTTTTTGGGGCGTAACAGGTGCAGCATAAGCACTCTGAAGAAGACCAGAACAGCGTGATAATATAGGCTTTAACTGGGCGCAGGGGGCAATCATTCAGGGCGAGCATGAAAGAAAAGCGTGTATTTTGCAACTAATGCTTGCATTTCCAAAGAGAATTCTGTATTATCGGAGGCTTATTAGGGCGTGATAGCCAAGCGGTTAGGCAGAGGACTGCAAATCCTTTTAGATCGGATCGAC
>JAFTHG010000308.1 GCA_017457555.1 Kiritimatiellia bacterium
CACGTGTAGCTTCAAGGTCTTCCTTGACCAACTTCCATGGCGTCTTGGTGTCAAAGAGCTGGTTGGCGCGATCGGCCATTTCACGAACGAGCACCATAACGCGGCAGAAGTCACGCTTCTCGTATGCTGCCAGCACTTCCGGAATCTTTTTACGGCAACTTGCCAACAGCGCACGGCTCTCATCATCCATCTTACCGAGCGCACCGCCACAACTCTTGTTGATCATCTGTGCGCCACGGGAGGCAAGGTTGGTGATTTTGCCGACGAGGTCGGAATTAACGCGGCTGACAAAGTCCTCCAGATTCAAGTCCATATCATCGACTGTGCCATTTAACTTACAGGCATAGTAGAAGCGCAGGGCTTGCGCCGGGAGGTGTTCCAGATAGGTCTTTGCGGAGATAAAGGTGCCTTTACTCTTGCTCATCTTCTCGCCATTGACTGAAAGGAAGCCATGAACAAAGACTTCGGTCGGCGTGCGATAGCCGGAGTATTCCAATAATGCCGGCCAGAAAAGACAATGGAAGCGGGCAATATCCTTACCTATAAAATGATAGACCTCTGCTTTGGGATCCTGCCACCAGTCGGCCAGCGTTTCGCCGCGTTCCTTTGCCCACTGCTCCAGCGTGGCCATATAACCCACGGGCGCATCGAGCCAAACGTAAAAGTACTTGTCCTTTTCGCCGGGAATCTCAAAGCCGAAGTAGGGCTTGTCACGTGAGATGTTCCATCCGCGCAAGGGTTCGTTAAACCATTCCAGCAGTTTGCCTGCCGTCGCGGAGTCGGTATGCTCAGGAATCCACTTGGCTAAGAAGTCACGGAAGGGTTCCAATTCAAAGAAAAGCTGATCGCTGTCGCGCATCACGGGCTTTTCGCCACAAACGGCGCAGTAGGGAGCTTCCAATTCACCCGCATTGTACGTGGCTCCGCAGACTTCGCAACCGTCACCATATTGGTCATGGGCATGGCACTTCGGACAGTCGCCTTTGACAAAACGTCCCGGCAAAAACATCCCGCAGTGTTCGCAATAGAGTTGAGCGACGGAACGACGGGAGATGTATCCCTTTTCATTCAAACGCAGGTAGATGCCTTGTGCAAGTGCCCGATTCTCATCGCAGTTGGTCGAACCATACTTGTCAAAACCCATCTCAAAGGCACCAAACTCCTTGACACGCGCCTCGTAACTGCGTGCAATCAGGGTTTCCGGGGTGATGCCTTCCTTGCGGGCACGAATCATAATCGGCGTACCATGCGTGTCATCGGCACAAACGTAGATACACTGATGGCCCATCATCTTTTGGTAACGCACCCAGAAATCGGTTTGAAGATATTCCACCAAATGGCCCAAATGGAGTGCACCATTGGCATACGGCAGAGCACTGGTTACAATAATTTTACGTTGATTCATCGGCATCCCTTTCATACGGGGCTTCTTTTAAATGTGGAGTCAAACTCAGTCGGCCAGCATTAATGCGCCATTGGCACGACGGCTGTCTTCTGCGGCAAAGGCAATGCGGTGGCTTTCAAGCGACACATCAAAGATGTCGGTATAGTGTGCCGGGTCGCCTTCTGTCAATTGATGGACCAATTCATCCATTAAGCCAAAGTCGCCACCACCATGACCGGAACCTTGCACTGCTCCGGCTTCCAGAACGCTGTCCCACACTTCGGTGGTGCGCGTGTCAAAGTGGTAGATGGTTAACTTCCGGCCATCGCCGACAATTTCGCCACGTGTGCCAAAAACCTTGGTTTCGCGTCCGCCGGTATAGGTGTAACTCTCCATCTGATGGGCCACGGTTACGCCACCTTCAAAGCGCAGATTGACGACCTGATGATCCACCGCATCATTGTCGCAAGCATAGACACAGCGCCCATACGGACCATCCTGAAGCATTGCCTTCATCGCCTCATCGCTCTTATCAACGAAGGGATAGCGATAGTCCTGACGCTCCAAATAGATTTTGCGCGCAGAGTAGGGGCACGCACGCTCCACTGCGGCCGGGCATTCCAAACAACGATCCGCAGCACCTGCCGGACGATGAGAGGCATTAAAGTGGAAGGTATTGCCAAAGGATGACACGCCGGTGCAGCGCTTGTTCAACCACCAGACAAACTGGTCAAAGTCGTGGCAGCACTTCTGGAGAATCATCGGTGTGGCGCGTTCGGTATTGCCCCAGTTGCCACGGCAGAAACTGTGCGCAGCGTGCATGTAGGCTACGGGCTCCAAATGCTGGATACTGACCGTTTCACCGATAGCCTGACTATCCAGCAAAGCCTTTAACTTCTTGAAGTAAACGGTATAGCGCAGGACGTGCCCCAGAATGACAAGGCGATTTTTCTTCTCGTGTACCTTGGCGGCTAAACGCTCGCACTCGGCCCACGTGCGCCCCATCGGCTTTTCCAAAAGCAAGTGGTATCCGGCATCCAGACACGCAATTGCCGGCTCGATGTGTAATGCATCGGGCATCGTTACAGCCATAATGTCGCAATCCGGCCGCGCTGCGACAGCCTCAGACCAATCGCCCCAAACGGCTTCCGGCGGCAAGTGATAGGCCGTTGCCACAGCTTGTGCGGCTTTGGGATTGATGTCTGCGACACCTACAATTTTGACACGATCGGGATGGGCCGCTGCATAAGAAGCATACGTCCTGCCGCGATCACCGGCACCTAAAATCACCATACGAATCGGCTGTTGCATCGTTCTCTCCGTTATCGTTTGACCATACAGTATACCATAATATAAAGAAAGATGGTTGATGAA
>JAFTHG010000309.1 GCA_017457555.1 Kiritimatiellia bacterium
ATCCCGCAGAAAACGCAAACCGCGTCAGGTGAACGGCGAAATCAATATGACGCCGATTCTGGATATGACGTTTCTGCTGCTCATTGCCTTCATCATCACCTTCCCGGCACTTCAGGGCGGCATCACGGTGCAACTGCCCAAAGCGTCAGGTGATCCCCTGCCGAATAACGAACCCTTTGCCGTTAACGTCACAGCAGAAGGTAAAATCTTCGTTGGGAAAGACCCTGTATCCGATGAAGAACTCCTGCTGCGCGCTCAAGAAGCCGTTGCGAAAAACAAAGATGTCGCCGCACATATCCGCGGTGACGAAACGCAAGCTTATGGACGCATTATGGACGTCATTAAAATCTTACGCCGCGCAAAACTGACGAAGTTTTCGCTGGTAACCGAGAATGAATAATCTGGACTATGCCCCGTAAATCAAACCAGCCCAAAAACCTTTCCACCCTCAGCAATCCCGTTGAGGAACCTACGGTCAATCTCAAACGCCGCCGTCTGCTTGGCGTTGGCCTGATGGCGCTCACCGTTGTGCTCTTCCTTGCGCTGACCTCCTACGATTGGCACGACATCAGCTGGCTCTGCAATCCGCCCTCTTTCGAAAACAACGGTATGGCTGTCAACCGCATGGGGAAGCTCGGTGCGTGGCTCACCTTCTTCGGTTACGGCGTTGCAGGGTTGGCCTACCGCTACTTTGCCATTCCCTTTTTGGCATTGACCGCCGGGATGATGCTCTATGGGAAGGTGCACGCCTTCCGTCTGCGCGTCATCTGGCTTCTCCTGCTCTACACCCTTTTGGCCTGTCTCTTCCAGACCATTGGCGGTGATGACGGACTCGCCCTGCCGATTCTCACCTCGCTCAACCTGCTTCCAAATGCCGGAGGTGCCATCGGTCAATGGTTGGTAACCGATCTCTTGCGGCCGCTAATCGGCACTATGGGACTCCATTTGCTCTTATGGTCGCTGATTCTGACGATCGTAATCCTCTTCATCGGTGTCAGAAACATCCTCTTCTTCATCACTTGGCTGATGACACCACGCGACACTGCCGAGATCCTGCCGCCCGGTGTAGATGCCCTTGCCGCTCAGGCCGCCGCACGAAAGGCCCGTGAAGTCCCCACAGCCCCAGCGCCTTCCTTCTGGTCGCGCCTCTTCAAACGTGCGGAAGAACCGTCACCTGCGGAAGAGGAGGCTGTGCCCTCAACGGTTGAAGTGCTGGCGAGCCGGGCCAAGTTGACCAGTCAATCATGGACACCTCCTGTGCAGAAGCCGCAGGAAACGCCCCTTTTCGGTGCGTCTGCTGAGCCACCGCCGGAGGCACCACGCAAGCTCAAGCGTCCGGCACCGCCACCACCGGAGGCCGAACCTTTCACGCTGAAATCTGAAGACTCCCCCATTCTGAAGCCCGTTTCTCCCGAAAAATCAATCACAGCCCCTGTCCCTGCGGCGAATGACAATACCGAATTGGAAACTGTGGTGCCCGATTACGGTTTGCCACCCATTGAATTATTGGGCGAGATTCCGCCATTGAAGAATGATGGTAATGACGTTCAGAGCGCCATTGCTGCCATTGAAAATGTCTTCCGTCAATTCCGTATCAACGCCCGTGTGGTGAATTACAAGCGTGGTCCCGTGCTGACGCAGTTTGAAATCCGCCCCGATGATGACGTGGACTTGAAGAAATTTGAGGGTACACGCCGTAACTTATTGATGAATCTGCGTGCAGAATCCATCCGTATTCAGGCACCGATTCCAGGACGTGACCTCGTAGGTATCGAAGTGCCTAATACCGTGCGGCAGTCGGTGACGCTGCGTGAAATTCTGGAAGGCGATGCTTGGCGCAAAGCAGAGCGCACAATGGAATTACCATTGGCGCTGGGTAAACTGGCCACCGGTGGTGATCTGATTGTGGATCTGGCCGAAATGCCACACCTGCTCGTGGCAGGTGGCACGGGATCCGGTAAATCTGTTGCGGTGAATGATATGCTCATCGGGCTTCTGATGTGCCGCAAACCCGACCGTTTGCGCTTGCTCATGATTGACCCTAAGCGTGTGGAATTCTCCACCTACGATAATCTGCCGCACCTGCTTAATCCCGTAGTGGTTGAACCCAAAAAGGTGATGTTCTCCCTGCGTTGGGCAAAGTTGGAGATGGAGCGCCGCTACGAACTCCTGCAAAAGTATGGCGTGCGCAACATCGGCGAGTATAATCAGCGCGTGGCACATCCAGTATCGCATCGTGACAATCCCACACAGAAGCTGCCCTTCATTGTGTTGATTATCGATGAATTGGCCGACTTGATGAATGATCCCGCAGTGCGAGCCGTCATCGAACCGCCGATCAGCGCCCTCACGGCAAAGGCACGTGCTGCCGGCATTCACCTGATTATCGCAACACAGCGTCCGACAACCGACATCATCACGGGCACCATCAAGGCCAACATCCCCGGGCGTGTGGCGCTCCGTGTGGCACAGGCCAATGACTCTCGCACCATTCTGGACGAATCGGGAGCAGAAAACCTCATCGGTAAGGGTGATATGCTGCTCGGACGTGCCGGTAAGCCCACGGTGCGTTCACAAGCAGCGTGGGTCACCAACGAGTCAATTGATGCCATCTGCGACTTTATCCGCAATCAGGCAGGGCCGGCCTTTGACAACGTCTTGCGTAATTCTATGGATCGGATTCCCGAAGAGAAGGCGTCCAATGATGTCAATTCCCTCCTGCGTGACTTCCTGCCGGAGCAGAAACCCGAACCTGTCGCCGTTGAGCCCGGTTCGGATGAAGACACCTCCGATGAAGGGTACTACTTACGGGCGCTCAATCTCATCCGTCAGACGGGGCGGTTCTCCACCTCGGCAATGCAGCGTCGCTTCGGCATTGGCTACACCAAGGCCGGACGCATCACCGATATGTTGGAAGAACGCGGCATTATCGGCCCCATGACCAAGGCGGGCGGTTCGCGTGAAATTCTGGTAGATCTCAATGCGGAAGAACGCCTAAACGTCGCAGGTACCGATGGCGAAAGCACTGCCTTTGACACGCGTACCAATGCACCCGGAGAGGCCTCCCTTGACGATACCAATCCCTTTGTCGCCGATACGGAGGCGGAAACTGCCAATCCGTTTATGACATCAACCTCCCCTGAACCGGATGCAGACGATGCGTTTGATTTAGGCGATTTTGATCCTGCATCACTGGATGTGCCGGAAATTACTCGTCCATCCAATCATTAACATTTTCTACAACGAAGAGGTTCAATATGGCTTTTGGTGAAATTCTGAAACAACGGCGTCTGGAACTCGGCTGGACGCGAGAATATGTCGCAGAACGCACCCACTTGATGGTGCGCTCCATTGAAGCGTTGGAAACGGAAAACCACAAAAAGATTCCCGCTCCTATCTATGGTCGGGGCTTTATCAAGCAATACTGCAAAGCGTTAGGGATTGACCCGGAACCCCTGTTGAAGGATTATAACGCTCAAATTGCTCCCGGTGGTCATCGGACCAGAACCGTAACCCATCCCGATGTGAAAGGGCCTCCGACACGTCCTCTGGAACCAATTCATACCGGTGCCCATCGAACCATGCCGCCTCAGAAACCCCTTCCTGACGCACCGGCTCCCGTCACCTCACATAAGTTTGTGGAACCTGCAGAAGGTACCTTTACTTCTGTGCCGAAACCCGAAGTGATTACAACGCACACGGCTCCACAACCAACGCCTCCGGCAGCTGTGCCCGGAGCGAAAGCCGCGCCACCACCTGCAGTAACGCCGGAACCGGACGAAC